>JAGVEU010000451.1 GCA_020057985.1 Calditrichota bacterium
AACATTGCCACCATGAAGAGCATCGCTCCCGCAAGCAGTTTCTCTCTTCCACTGAAGCGATAAGGGCTACTCATGAATTGCCTCGAGGAGTCTTGCTTCGCTCAGTGCCGACGGAGTCAGTTGGTTTTGAGGTATACTTACAGGACGGACGCGATCCTGAATCGGTTTCCAGCCATGCTTCTGTCGCGCCCATTCAGCGATCTTTGGATAGGAAGATTCGATTTCAACTTGACCCTTCAGGTGCACAAGCTCTTTGCTAAGAGACTCGATCGTTGTGCGCTGCAGAGCAACCTCAAGTTCGGATCGTTCAAAGCTCACTTGCCGCCAGGTGACGGCAGCCGCAACAAGGCCCACAACTGAGATCACGACCGTGAGTCGCAGCACCGGCCATTGACGTTTAATGACGCGTGGCAGTTTCTTAGGGCGATAGACTGACGTGTTGATTGCCTGAGTTATGTGTGCCACTTGGATGCGATGGTTATTGTCTGACTTTCGATTCCGTCACTCACCCCCGCCCCCCCCCGCGAGCAGGGGGGAAGTGCATGAGGTCCCGCGAGCAGGGGGGAAATAGAGTCATAATCGTTCGATGACTCTGAGTTTGGCGCTTCTGGAACGCGGATTCTCGCGCAGCTCGTCCGGATCCGGAGTGATTGGCTTGCGAGTCACAAGTCGTCCTTCCGGATCTGGAGTTTCAAGCAGTGGCCCCATTCTTGGATCATATTCAGGGGCTGCCTTGGATTTCATGAAACTCTTAGTGATTCGATCTTCAAGAGAATGGTAGCTAATGACTGCAAGTCTCCCTTGAGGCTTAAGGAGACTCCAGATGTCGGGGAGCAGGGAATGGAGTTCATCGAGTTCATTGTTCACAGCAATCCTCAGAGCTTGAAAGACTCGCGCCAGACTTTTGTTGCGAGTGGCAGGAACTGCATTCTCGATAACCTTGGCGAGCTGCCCCGTAGTGGCAATCGAACCCCGCTCGCGCTCAGCGATAATAGCCTTGGCGATTCGTCGGGCTTGAGGGTCTTCGCCGTAGGTTCTGATTGTTCTTGTGAGATCATCCAGACTGAGCCTCATCAGGAGTTCCGCAGCGGTCTCGCCGACATTCTGGTTCATGCGCAGATCAAGCGGGTCATCATAGCGATGGCTGAATCCTCGACCGGCATTGTCCAACTGAAAAGAGGAAACACCAAGGTCAGCTATCGCGCCGGTGATTCCATCAGCTGCGATTTGACTCACCTTCGGTTTGAGTTCGGAAAAGGAAGTTTGGAGAAAGAAAGTTGCGCTTGGAAGCACGCTTTGCGCCTCAGAAATGGCGTCAGGGTCAATGTCACATGCGATGAGGCATCCCTTTTCGGAGATTCTATCGGCAATGAGCCTGCTATGTCCGCCGCCCCCTGCCGTGCAATCCACATAAACCCCATCGGGATCGGTCACCAGCAGCTCAACAACCTTGACCGCCAGAACTGGATCATGGTAGGTGCGGCTGAGACTCATTGGACTATCCCGTGCGGCAATTGAGGAGGAGAGCTCTCGTTAGAAACCGCTCTTTGCTAGAAAATCCGGAAGAAATTGCCCAAGAAAGTGCTTTCCACACGGAAAACATGCTGGATAATTGTCTCAGGTTTGATATATTATAGGCGTGCAAAGGAACGGTCCCCTGCAGCCCGATCTGCGGACGGGCTGCAGGGGGACTCCGCCAAGCGGCGGATGGCGCTTTCGCGATCTCCGAACGATAACAAGTTGCTGTTGCTGAATCCAATAAGGCGATGGAGTGAGGCTTCCGCACGTTGAGTCATGGGGGCGACGCGGCTGAAATCGAGAGTAAAGCTGTCACAGCCTCTCCCCTTGAAGTGACGGACGATTGCTCTAAGTTGCTCGATCTCGGAGGAGCCAAAGCAGCCTTGGAGAGCAATCTTGACTTCGCCGTGGTTTTGGTGTATTAGAGCGTGAAGTCCCATCTATCTGGTGTTGTTTGCGCGATTTTGTTTGATGATGAGTTCCCACGCATCATCCGTGGATAAATCGTTCTGATTCTGGAATGCCTCGAAAGTTTTGGCATCCCAAATCGTGAAGTGAGTTCTGCGACCTGCATACACGACATCGCGAGTGATGCCCGCTTTCTTCAGAACGGACTGAGGCAAAGTCACACGGCCTTGGGCATCCATTTGGCGGTACATAGCTTCTGTAAAAAGGCGCATATCCCGTCGCAGATTTTCTTTGTTGGCAAACTCTACACTGTCGGGATCGGCTTTCTGACAGAACGAATTATAGAATTCTAACGGAAAGGCATTGATATAATCCGCATTGCCAAATGTGAAAACAAGATACCCTTCGCATTCCGGCGCAAGCGCGTGACGGTAGTCCGATGGAATTGATAGCCGACTTTTATCGTCAACTGTACCGGGATAGGAATTTAGGAAAGGTAATTTAACTGGCATGGGATTATGGGTCAATGCTGGCCCACTTCAAACCTATTTACCCCACAAGATACGACAGATGAGACAGCAAAGTCAAGTACTTTTTTCACTTTTTTTTAATAGAGTTCCTCTGTGGATAACTCGTAAGTTATGATATTGTAGAGCTTACGTTTCAACTACTGAGCGTATGAATAAGAATCGTGGCAAATGAGAGGAGTTCACCTCAGGTTCGCGCCTCTCTTACTCAGAAAGCCGTGAATGCTACAGTACTTGGCATAGATTTTGGATTGGTCTTGGAAGCTCATCAATCAGCAATGGCGCACCTGTTTGACTCTCAATGTTGGAGGTCGCCATTCTCCCGCCGCCTACTGTTCAGAGCGGCGTTTTCACCGAAATTAAGAGGTTGCATGTTCTTCGTCATTAGCCTATTTTCCCTTGCGATTCGCTCGGCACGGGTTGATTCCATTGAGGCATTGCGTCATGAGTAAAGCGAGTTTTTTTTGTATTCTAAGTTTGGCACTGCTGGTGGTCGGTTGTAATGGTGAAGATGATAACGCTCCGCAACCCAACGCGTGGGAAGCGAGGCACTTGTGGCCACATGGGGCAAGACCCGTATCGCCATCTGTTGGAGAGGATGTTCTGTTCATGCAGGAGGAGGCTCCCTCAGGTCTCTATCTGCTCCGCGACAGTGTGGCTACGCATTTGAATTCCAATGGTCCGGCTGTGCAGCCGGATTATTCGTGGTCGAATGATGGGAGCCGCTATTGTTTTTCGAGTCCGGGATTGTCAGGCGAGGGTTTGACCGGCATCTATTACGCCGCTCCGATGGCAAACGCTATCTTTCATAAGCTTTGGGATCGGGGTTCGCATCCGCGTTTCCTGCCGGGAGATACGATGATTGTGTGTGCAGGGCCGGAAGATGGCAGTGATGCGGATGGGATCTGGCAGATTCATGTTGCCGATCTCACGCGGACGAGACTCGCAGAGAGGGGAGTTGCGCCGGAGGTTTCTCCTGACGGTCGGAAGATCGCCTATCTGGTGACGGAAGGAGCATGGTTTGGTCGCACGCTTGTGGTGTATGATCGCTTCACTCACATCAGGGACACGTTGGGTCTTTTAGCAACCAGTTACACGTGGTTGGGAGACTCCCGAACGCTGATTTATGAGACGGCTCACAATGGTTTTCCAGAGTTGTATAAGACCGCAATCGGTGGAGTGCGTCCCGGAGAAACGATGGGGATTTCAGGAGTATACCCGTGCGGTTTCAAAGCGGACACGGAGTTTGTGTATACGGCTGTAGTGGGGGATGTTACGGCAGGCGTGTATTTGAGGAGCGGAACGGGTGATTCACTGCGGCTGCTCGAAACAGGCACGATGGCGATTACCGCAAGCGAAGAGCGCGTTTTGGTGCAGAGTTCTGAGGGGATTTTTGAAGTGGAGCGTTAGAGGATTCCTTGATGGGGGATCTGGCGGGGTTTCGGTGGGCAAGTGGTTACGTAAGCGGAACTGTGTGCGGGTGGAGTGGCTAACCCCATTTATCCCCCCACTGAAGTGCAGTAGTTTCTCCATGATTTGTAATATGGACTCACAAGAATTTTTTATCGCTGTGGCACTTGTCTCCAAGTGCCCTGCTTTGGAATTTAATCGGTAAACTAACAACCTTCATGACATGGCTGCGAAAGAAAATCTGCCCGAAATGGACAGTCGCGGAACGAGGGGCACTTGGAGATAAGTGCCGCCGCGGAAACTGAACACTATGAACGAAGACTAACCCCCCTTTATCCCCCCACTGAAGTGAGGGGAGATAAGAGAAAGCCCCATTTCCTGACGGGGCTTTCTCTTAATGCATAGTTCTTCCCGAAAGTGCGTTACGATCACGGATTTCGATCGGGTTGCGGAGCAGCACCGAGGACGGTACTGCCTAGTACTACTTTGTTAGGTGAATC
>JAGVEU010000232.1 GCA_020057985.1 Calditrichota bacterium
GACCATCCATGGATTGCGTTCATAGCTCATGATCTTGGCATTGATGGTGGCCATTTCAGTCCAAGATTGACCGCTAAGACGACCGACTCCTATGTCTTCGATGTCATCACCGGAATTGCCAAGGGCGAATGTATGGTCGAAGTTGGTGCCGTCGGTGGGGACTCCGTAGGACAGCGGATCACCCATGAGGGCGACGAATTCGGGAGGAGTAACTGAAGCATACGCAGTTTGAATCGCTGAGCGCATCGAGTTTGCATTCCAGTTCGAGCGGGCGTCAATCGCCACATCAAAGCCGCGCCGCTTCTTCCATGTCCTCAGGCTATCTGCCCAGCGAGCGGCGGCTGTATCGTTCTTGCAGATAATCATATATCTGCCGGGCAGCTCAGTGGCATCGTCCAAGGCAAAATCGTCGAGATTCGCAATTTGGCTGCGATACATCGGAGTGAAAGAACCGGAAGGACGGCGTGGGTTCAGCAGCTCGTTGACTCCGGGCTGATCGTTGGCAACCACGTCCACATTCAATCTGTGGTACACGCGAGCCTGATGAGTCACCGGGTTCACTTGTACGGGATGCAAGGTGACCGTAACCACGCGGAAATCACGCCAGATCATCGGTGTACTTATGGTAGCCACTTCCTTGGGATACCACTCATCTCGCGAATACACGGTTTCGTTGCGGCGCACACCATCGAAGCTGCTGCCTTCAATCTGAAGCGGCATGGAGGTGATATTATCCAAGACCGTGAACTCGGCGTCAGTAATGCGAAGCTCAGCGCTTCCGGTATTGGGAATGCGGTAGAGGCGAGTGACTTGCGGGACCGTAGGACTGCCCTCATCATAAACGAAGGGCTCTCCTTCAATTCCGATCACCTGATAAGTTACAAAATCCACCACTTGATCTTGAATCACAACATTAGGCGAACTCAGCGAGATCGAAGTGAACTCCGGCGAAGTCTTGGAGACCTCGATGTTTACTCCGGCTCCAGAAAAATCAATACTCCCAAGCGCAAAATCAGATGTTTCCCTTGCCCATCCGGCAACGGCGCTCAAAACGATGCACACACTAAGCAGCAGCCCATACGAACGTCTCATTGCAAATCTCCAGTTAGTCTCTTGCGGATATCAAGCCCTTGCGGGCTTCGATTTTAACTTATAAAGTTAAGCAATGTCGCCGCCCTTTTCAAGCGAGGAATCTTGTTCATCAGTCTGAAGTGGTTGATTCCTGCATTTTTTTTTGACTTCTGTCCTGTGAATTGAGTCTGTCTCACAAGTGTTCTTAATCTCTTGTTTTTTCGTATCTTATGATCACGAAGCGACATGACGGCTTGTGCGGGTCTCGATTGTTTAATCCATCGTAACTTTAGAAATTACGTTGGGTTAGCGGTATCTGTTTCGCTTGTAAATTCTTCCACTTCCGCGAAATCTCACCGGAAACGGAGGCATAAGGCCATCCAATAATTAAGAAAACTGAACCCCTTTAATCCCCCTACTGAAGTAGGGGAGATTTTAGCCGCCGAGCAGGGTTAAGTCCTCGCAACCCTGCCGAAAAGGGAGAGGCGGAGTTTCAGTCCTCTTGCATATTCTCTGCTCCTGTCGAACTCCCTTGACCGTCGGTAGGACAAACTTCTTGTCTCTGACCATTTCATTTCCAGTTCAACTCGCGCTGTAATCTATTGTTTAATTCGTGCTTAGCATCTTTCTTAGCACTTGGAGTTGCCTGCAGCGGGCGTAATTGTGCGTTTCCAAGACCTTAGGGTGAGCATTCGGAATCGAATGGAAGACATGGAGGTCGGCAAAAAGTGTTGCAACTATCCCTTGATTATTAGCTGATAAGTGTGTTTATTTTGTGGTTACTCATTTTCCATTCAACAGACCTTGAGGAGAGATCTATGGCATCCTGGAAAAACATCTTTGTCCTATCTATGGGACTATTCCTGCTACTGAGCTTGGCAACGGCAGGATTCGCGGACGCAACCAAGTCAGAGATCCTTCGTATCAAGCAGAAGGTAGAAAATCGCGAGATGCTCTCGGCGGCAGATGTTCGTCTGGCCGAAGAGATCAACGCAACAACTGGCAGTCATATTGATATTCAAGGGGCGATTACCCATGCCAAGAATCGGCAAGCGGGCATTGATGATGTGCCTCGTCCACCGCGTAATCCGCTCGATGAATACATCTGGACACCCACGACATTTGAATGGGTTGATATCACCGGCAATGGAACGCCTCACCCACTTACGGATGATTCACAAGAGCTAATAACCATCCCTTTTGCCTTCCCATACTACGAACAGTCGTTCACACAAGCTCAGTTGGCCTCCAATGGCTATTTGGCCTTTGGCGCCAGTCCATTCAGCAACCTGAGCAACATTGCCATTCCGAATCCCTCCGAGCCAAATGGCATGATTGCGATGTTCTGGGATGACCTCAACCCTTCCGGCGGAGCGCAGGGCCAAATCTACACCTATCATGACGTAGCGAATTCGCGGTTCATCATCGAGTTCGCCGCCGTGCAGCATTTCCCGAGCGGCAGCCCCGAAACCTTCGAGTGCATCCTCGAGAGCAGCGGCAACATCATTCTTCAGTATCAGACAGTGTCAAACCCTGCTTCATGTACGATCGGAATCGAGAATATGGACGGCACTCAGGGTGTGCAGATCTGGTACGAAGGCACGGGTACCGCTCCGACAAATGGCACCGCTTGGCTTGTAGGCCAGCCCGATGGAATTCCTCTGGCTCCGACCAATCTTGCAGGAGTACTCAATGGCCAGAATGTGACTTTGACGTGGGTTGATCCCACTCAGGATACCAACGGCAACCCGATTACGATTACGAACCTTCAAGTCTGGTTAGGTCCGGTCGGAACCGGAACCTTGCTGGGTACTGTGAATCGCGGTGTTCAGACTTATGTTCACACTAACGCGCCCACCGGCAGTAACGTGTACAACGTTCGTGCGTTCTTGACTCCCTACTTCGGGAATCCGGCCAGCGTGACGGTTATTGTCGGCAATCCGTCTTATGTGGAGAATTTTGACGTCACCGACGGCATGTGGGTTGCAGATAATGGATGGCAGTGGGGAGCACCGACCAATCCGCAGGGGCCGCAGGCACACAGCGCACCGAATGTCTGGGGTACTGGTTTGACGGCAAACTATCCCAACAATGCGTGCTTCAACCTAACCTTGACTCCCGAACTGGCCATTTCCAGTCCAACCGCTACGGTGGAATTCTGGTATTGGTATATGATCGAGCCGGATTGGGATGGCTGCAATTTCAAGATTAGTATTGATGGCGGCAACACTTGGGAAATCGTGACTCCTGTGGCAGGCTATCCCTCAACTACCAATACAGCTAACACCTGTAATCCGAGTGAGCCTTGTTGGGCCGGGACAGCCGCAGGCACATGGGCGTATGCAGTTATGCCCATCGGTCAGTGGAATGGTCAAGTGCCGATGTTCCGGTTCGTCTTTGGAACGGACGCTTCCGTGACGTATCCCGGATTCTTCTTTGATGATATGATTATCTGGGGACTTGGCAGTATTCCTCTACCGGTTATCCCACAACCGTGTACGAATCTGGTGGGCAACATTAACGGCTCCAATGTGGAATTGACGTGGACAGACCCGACACAAGATACGCTGGGTCGCCCGATCACGATAGACATCGTGGAGGTGTGGCTGGGGGAGGCTGGGACTGGAACACTGCTTGCCTATATTGATCCGGGAGTGCAACACTACACACATCACAAGAATGAAAACGGCTGCCGTTATTGCGTTCGAGTTTTGGCCGGAGATTACTACAGCGCTGCGGTGTGCGTCGAGACTCAGGATCTCTGCGACACGACAGACGTTGCCCGTAACATGGCCCTTGAATGCGGCACTGGCTACGGGATCGGCCAAGTGGGAGGATCGGCGCCTGCGTTAGCCGTGGACAACATCCTGTTCAGCGCGTGGTACACGGAGAGCACGACGGGAAGACTGGTGGTGGCCTTGCGGACACTATGCGCCTTGGACAGCTTGGTTCTTCACGTCGCCACCTATCCCAATGGCAATGCCCGGCACATCATTTCGATTTCGTCCGACTCCTCCCAATGGCAGACGCTGCTGGATACCACGGCTTTCTGGACTGACGGACAGCGGCTTGTTATTTCGGTGAGTCCGCTGGATTCCGTGAAGTACATCTCACTCTACACACCTAATTCAGTCTCCTATGTGGCGTGGTATGAAGTTGAGGTGTTTGGAACTCCCTTGGTCTGCCATGCGTTGCTCAGTATTGTACCCTCGTCGGTTGACTTTGGAACCGTCGGTTATGACAGCTCAGCGGTGCGAAGCGTCGAGATCAATAACATA
>JAGVEU010000334.1 GCA_020057985.1 Calditrichota bacterium
GAGTGGGGACACATGCCGCCGCGAAAGAGGGGTGGTTTGGAAAAGATTCTGAACGCCTGTCCGAGGACGGACAGTGTCCAGAATGACAGTCGGTTTGAAGGGTTGTCGGTCTGGACGTTGCCCGTCTTCAATGGCGGCTTACTTATGGGAAACGGTATATATAGTCATTCTCGAAAGCACGTTGCGATCACGGATTCCGGCGGGGTTGTGGACCGGCACCGAGGACGGTGCTGGCTAGTAATCGCTCGGCTTGGTGAGTGAGATCGCAGTCTACTCTTGAGAAGTACTATCGGTGGCACTGCAGAAGATCGCGCCGAGGCGGGTGTCCTCACCCGACCGGCACACCGAGAATGTCCGCAACTATCGCGTATTCCAATCCCCGGTAGCAATCAATGCCGCCCAGAAAAAGGGATTATCAGAACGGCCTTCGCTGCGAAGTTTCTCGATCCGCTTCAGAGTCGAACTGCGCATCGCTTCAGCAATTGATCCGGTACCCCCGGCGAATAGTTGTCCGATGATTTCCGATGCCGATTCATCATCAAGCGACCACAGAGAGCTGATTACCGTCCGCGCCCCTGCCATCTGAAAGGCACGACGCAACCCGAAGGCACCCTCTCCGGAATGCACCTCGCCGACTCCGGTCTCACATGCCGAGAGGATCACCAGTTGAGTCCCCTGCAAATTTAGTCCTGCAACTTCCTCAGCGGTAACGATTCCATCATCCGTGTCCGATGCAGAAACTCCCTTGCCCTTGAGATTCGATCCGGCCAGAAACAATCCAGACTGAAGGAGCGGACTTTCTCCAACATATTCAGATCCCAAGTGAGTTGGTTTGCACTCTTCTGCCACGTAGTAACCATGAGTGGCAAGATGCACAACTCGTTTGCCGTGGCAGTTCTGGCGCAAATTCTCCTCGCTGGCCTTGCTGTCAAAAAAAGTGAGAACCGGTTCATGGCGCAACTCAGTCCATCGTCTCGTTAACTTTTCTATCTCATCGCGCGTTCGTGGCAACGGAGCAACCTGCATATCTCGTAAGGCTCGGCAGCCGGAAGTCACATTGCGCAGAGTCAAGCTGGGCAATGCGCTTGGAATTCCCGCACGCAGCCCCTTGGAATCTTTTTCGGATCGCGCTGCCGGTGTGGCTTCAAAGTCCGGATCACCGATCGCAAGTAATCCAGTGCCACTGAGCGATGAACCTCGTGATTGCAAGAGATCACGCCCCGACTGTAAGTAGTGGAAAGCATAATTCTGGATCAAGAAGCCTCCCTGTTCATCAAGCAATCCGGCAAAGGAGACCAGACTTAATGCTCCATCCGGTGCAAGAAAAATCGTCTTGACATCCCACATCAACGGCGCCAGCGGCTGCCAAACCAGTTGAGACACACCGCTCGAAATCTCAGGGTAGTCATTCCGAACCCATTCGAACTGTGAAGAATTCAGGAAATATTTTCTGTAACGAGAAACTGCCGAGTCAATATCAGCCGCAGAACCGAGCGGAAACACCGTGATTTTCCCGCCCTTCTTGACCACTACTGCCAGATAGCGGCTTTCTGTCTCGCGCAACGTGATGTGATGATCATAGCGAATGATATCCAAGAGTGCACTGCCGGCGGGGAGTTTTTCCGCGACCCTTGCAGCGTCAATGTCGGTCATTATTTTCTCGTCACGAATCGTAGCGCTTTGTCTTGCCAAGTCGGCTTCGAATCGCTCCTTGCGCTGAGTCAGTCGCTGCATATCTGTATTATAGGCCCATGAGCGCGACGGATCCGGGCCGGTGACATATAGTTGCGAAAGCGCTTGCCGGGCTTGATTCATAGAATCAACAAGAGCCGCAATGCCGCTGATTGCCTTGTGGCGTGCAAAAATGCCGTCGGACACGATGCCCTTGATCGAAAGAACAACGCGCGCAATCTCAGAGCGATTGACTTTCCAACCATCCGGAGTATCCAGCAGAATGGAGACATAGTTGGAGGCTTCCTCCTGAAGAAATCGGGAAGCTTCAAGCGCATTTCGCTCTGCTAATACAGCAAAGGCCTCGCTAAAATTCTTCCTCCGGATGTTGAAAGCACGCGACTCATACTTTTTCGCTTTTGCATAATCACCGGATTCTTTGGCGAGCATGGCCAGACCAAACAGAGTCCGCGCTTCAACCGGATGAGACTTGCCGACTGACTTCTCGAGAATGGCAAGTGATCGTTGGTAAGTTGCCTCGGCTTCTGAGTATCGTCCTTCAAGCTGAAGGAGATCTCCCAGTATTTTGAGAGACTCAGCCACTTCGGGGTGATCTGATCCTTGAGCTTTCTCTCCAATTGCAAGCGATCTCCGAATGAGTGGTTCAGCAATTTCGTATTGTCCTTGGTCGGTATACATCCTTGCCATATTGCTCAACGTCGCCGCCACTTTAGGGTGTTCCAGTCCTTGAGTTGCTTCTTCGATCATCAGAGCTTGCTGATAAAGCGGTTCGGCTTTATCATACAGCCCCATGTCATGATACAGATAGCCAAGGTTGTTCAGCGCCTGCGCCACCGAGGCATGTTCGCTGCCATAAACATTGGTCATGATTTCCAGCGCCCGGCGATACAACGGTTCAGCATCGGTATATCGGCCTTGAACATGGTAGAGCGCGGCGAGGTTGTTCATGTTGATGGCAACAAGCGAATCGTCCTCACCACGACTCTTCTGCATAAGATCAAGGGAGCGCTGGTAATCCGCTTCAGCTTCTACATATTTTGCCTGCATCATCAGCAAGTTTGCCAAATTGTTCAAAGCCGGTCCTAAATCAGGATGCTCAACGCCCAAGAGCTGTTCTCGAATATTCAGAGTCTTACGAAACAGAGCTTCGGACTCGGTATATCTCCCCTGGTTTTTTGCCAAGACAGCCAAGTTGTTGATTAGCCTTGCTGCTTCCATGGTGTTCGGTCCGGTAACACGTTCACGGATGTCCAGTGCATGTTTCCATACCCTCTCTGCGCCTGAATACTCAGCTGTCCGGAAGTAGCTTTTACCAAGAAAATCGAAGCCCCTTGCAATACTGGAATCTGGCAATCCAAGGTGCCCTTGAACAAGGGATAGAGCTTCAATCAGCGCAAGCTCTGCATCCGCATACTGACCGAGCTTACTGAGCGAATCGGCCGTTGCTACCAAAGCCGCCCTATTCTGTTCTTGCGCCTCTCCGCCTCTGACGAACACAAAGACGCAGAAACCCAAAACAAGTCCTCTCCATGTCATGATGATTTCTCCATTTTTCGCTAAGATGCAATTTATAGCAGCCTTTCCTAAAAGTCAAGGGCTTATTTAGGTTATTGGCTGACAGGTGGATTTCATACCTGCTGATAGACAATGCGCAGCCGTTGACTCGGAAGGAGTTCAAAGATTTGTGCATCATTGTCAAGCGACAAACCTCCGAAAAGCGTATTCTCCGGCTGAAAGAACTAAAGAGGTAAGATTATGTGGGTTCAGGAAATCTCTGGAGTGAGGGGTCAACTTTCTTTGCATCAACAAAAAGCTTGCATTCTTGTCATGCGCACTGTATATTGAACATTGACCAATTGTGCCCAGTTCGTTTCCTGAGAGTAGTCTTCGAGGTGAATTTATGTATAGAATAATCATAATGTTGACAATTGCCCTGGCAGTCCTCTGCTTGACCTCTACCTTATCGGCTGGAATCAAGGATTGGAGCAATCCACTCGGAGGCAATTGGTTCCTTGCCACGAATTGGAGCCAGTCGCAGATTCCACAAGGTACTGACACCGTCAACATCACTCTGGCAGGTACCTATGTAGTCACAATTGACTCGAATAATGCCTCGGTCATCAGGCTGGTATTGGGGGGTAGTTCTGGAACTCAAACGCTACGACTGCTCTCCCCGTCAAGCTATGGAGTTTACCCCAAAAACTGGACAGTAGGAAGTGTCACGTTAGTACCTGGGGGCGGGTTTGATTTTGTTTTTGTTTAAGTTCGAACTCGACTGGGGGCAAGTAGCCGAGGGCCGAGTGTAGTCGTTTGCGGTTGTAGACGTCTTCGATAAAGTGGGGCAGTCGTGCTTGTGCCTCTTCGAGAGTGTCGTAATTGGACAGATAGACTTCTTCTTTCTTCAGCGTCGCCATGAGGCTTTCCGCCTGGGCGTTCTCGTACGGGTTCGCTTTGCGGCTCATGCTGCAATGGCGCCATTGCGACTCGGGAGAGTCACAACGGCGCACCATTCTGGAGACGCGCGGGACGAGGGCACCCTCGGGGCGACGAAAGAATAAAGGCGGAAGGATGAAACACTCCTTCCGCCTTCTCTCTCTCGCGGGCCTTGACTTTGGCGGATTTCTTATGTATATTACTAACTAAACGGTTAGTGAATAATAGGAGCCAACGATGGCCCGAACCGGCGGCCAGAAGACCCGTCAGAGAATCCTGCATGTAGCCGAAACCCTGTTCGCGGAACGGGGTTTCAGCGGC
>JAGVEU010000008.1 GCA_020057985.1 Calditrichota bacterium
AAAGATCTTCGTCGTATCTTTAAAAGCGACGTTGATTTCGCCGCCGTTATCATCCGAATGTCTCATGATAACTTGGTACCCATCTTTGAATGGGGACGTTCCATCGAATTGGCTGGCAATGCCGGTTACCGTAAACGGTTGACGCGGAGGATTCCCGTTCGCACTGCTCAAAGTGGGAACGCGCAGCGTCAAAGAATCCACGCCGTTATCCGTTATGGTGATATTTGTGCCTCCAGCTCCCGCGGCAGGCCATGCCAGAGAAGAAGCTGTCAGGCGCACATGTTGGATGCGGACGAGCGAGTTCTCGAGCAATTCGCCCCTGCGATCCCAGGCAAGATCGCGGCATGTTATAAGTTTCGGAGCCGGCAAAGTTCCCGGGCCGAGGTCTGTCACCTCAAGGTGAGTACCCGTGGCACCGGGAATTCCAACCTGAATATGTCCGCTGAATGCGCCCAATAGTCCGACGACCCGGTAGACGCGACCCCGGAATGTCCTCCACGGGGGAGGAACAGAGGAAACCGCAAATTCAATGAAGTCCATTCCGCCGAATTCATCCTGAAGTACGATGTCGGAGCGGCTTGTCAGCACTGCAATCAGACTATCCTCTTGGGTACAAACTCCCTGCGTGCGAATTCCGTAACCAACCCAGAGGTTCACACCGTTCGTATCAACAGCCCGCGGACCGGCAAGCGTCATCTTCGTCAATCCTGCGAAGTAGCCCGTCTTCGCGCTTGTGAAAGTTGAATTAAGATTATCAGTGACAGTAACATAATATTGTATTCTCTTACCGTCGCCGTTCGCTGAACCGGGAATAATGCCGCGGTACTTACCTATAATTGAGTCACCGGAAGTGCGTGTCATAACCACGACGTTGTCCGTCCCGCCGTCGACATTGTACTTCAAGCGCACACTATCCGATGGTACATACTGATCATCCTGAACATCCGCAAAGACTGTATCATTTTGCGACGCCAGCGGCACAAATTGGGTCCGAATGATGTTTCCAGCGAACGGCGCCAAGTTTATGGTCAACAAATTGCCGGTCTTATATGCGCCGAAACCATTATTGTCAATCATAACATAGATTGTCATTGTACTGTCGGCAGCATTGTATTCAAGCTCCACATCTGCTCCATTGGAAGACGAATTAGCACTCGTTCCAAGCGCAGGTGTGCTGCCAACTTTTACAGCACCAGCAAGACCGTACGATGCATTCAGCAATATCCCTTTGGCACCTCCTGCTGTTGCAGCGCTTTCTGCAGAGGCAACCCATTTTCTTCCGGCTGCTTGAAGATATGTGATATCTGCTTGAAGTGCCGGCGTCACGGATGTTGGAACAGATTCCAAGCGCCCTCCCCCAGTACCGCTGTACCGCCGGATTGGTGAATTAGCGGATAGTCGTGATGTTAAGAAATCACCGCCCGGTGCCACTTGTGCAATGCCCGCCCCGGCATCTTGGCCAGTAATTTTTATCGTGCCCGAATTTGTAAAAGTCGTACCATCGGAAGTTGTGAATACTTGTACAGAATCTGTTCCGGAATTATTTCCACCGGCATAAATAACCGTGCCCGTACCTGTTCCGGCGACATCAAATGCATCTCCAAGCCGAGCAGATTCTTTCACCAAACCAGAAAACGCTACGGTCGGAACGGTCGCATTGTTATCGTTTGCCCAGCGATAAATTTTAAAGTTCTCAGTCAATCCGTTAAGTATGAGATTGCTGGCATACACAACACCGTCAGACGTTACTTCAATATCCTGAAGCACGCTGCCGCCGCCGCCTGTAATGCCGGTCGTATTTAATGAATCGAGCAGTGCGCCCGTGGCGGCGTTGTACACATAAATCTTTGGAGCCCTTTGTGCGACGAGGTAATGTCCGGTTGCCGTATTCAGCGCGGCTCCACGGAAGTTGTCTCCTGTGGAGAAGATTGGCCACGTCCCCGCGCTTACTTTCCATATTTGAGTGAATTGCGCAGACGCGGTGCCGACCATCATCAAGAAGCACATCGCAAGCGCAACACCCAGAAAAATGTTTCGGTTTTTCATAGTGTTTCCTCTTTCATTTAGTTAGTCATAAGAGATTGTATTCTTGCATTTCGCATTAATCGGGTTCATCCCGTCCGGAATTCTGCTCCGGACGGGATGAATGCACTTTCGATTTATTTCAATAACATCATCTTCTTGATTTGTGAGAAGTTTCCCGCGCTCAAGCGATACAAGTAGACACCTGAGGCAACCTTATAGCCCTTAGCATCGACGGCATTCCATGTTATGGTGTACCGTCCGGCGTTTTGCGCCGTTGCGACAAGCGTAGTGACTTCACGACCTGTGATGTCGTACACCTTCAGATCCACGAAAGCGTTCTGAGGCAATTGGTACTCAATTGTCGTCGACGGGTTGAACGGGTTCGGGTAATTCTGGAGCAAGTCGTATGTGGTCGGAATGTCTGAGACCGTACCACCGACGCTTGTTACCGAATTAACCTTCGTCTCATTCAGTGAAACGTCCTGCAATTGAACGGAGATGTTCCCCGACGACTGCAACACCTCGGCTTCAACGGTAAGAATCTGTCCGCCGGCAGCAAGGGCTTCAGCACTCGCCATCGCGATCAGAACCGAGCCGTCCTGAATGTTCGATTCGACGGCAAAGTCCTTTGTCAGGTTCGTGGTAATTACATTACGAATCTTCAACGCTGTTGAATTATAGAGTAATTTCATTTCGGCTGAACGAAGACCGGCGAGGTTTTGGGGGATGGAGATCGGGATCATCACGATCTCTCCGGCATTGCCACTTGCGGATGCAAGAATAATTGATAACGGCGCATCGCTCTTGCCGTCGGTATTCTGCAGCGGCGGCAACGATTGTTTCCATGGAAGATATGGAACCCTGCCTACTACATTCGCCAATATTAATCCTGCGTCAAACGCGTTCACCGCGAGTCCAGTGTGCGAGAGATTCACATCACCCGTAACGACCTGAACAGGTGTGAATTGGCGCAGCCTCACGACAAACTGTAAGATCCAAGAAGCGTCGAGGGCAGAAACCGTTCCATTTCCCGTCACATCTCCCGTGCCGGCGTCAATTCCGATCTGACCGTTTGGATTGTAGCTTACGTCATCAATGTTTATCGACCAGGGCTTCGAACTGTCCGGAGCGAAGAACCAAACGGCGTCAATAGAGACGCGGGGGCCTTTAATCTTGGGGCTTCCCGACGTAACTACCCAGGGCGTCCAGTGCGTGGAATCGCCTATATTCCATTGATACAGATGCCACGAACCATCGCCCACAACAGGCAACCTCACCGACCGTTTGGTCGTAGGATCGCTCGGGTCATCGAGCCCGATCGCCACCATTGTATGGGGGGGAGCGTTTCTTGTCCTCATCCAATATCCAACCCATCCCACTGCGCCGAGACTGTCGTTATTTGCGGTCGAACCGGTCCCGGAAAGCAATCTCACTTCCCAGGGATTGACGGAGGCCGGATCATCCAGCAACGTCACTTCGAGCGAGCCTATGCCGTTGAATGCCGCCAGAGGTGTTTGTTTCGCAGAGGACGAAGAACTGATGCCAACTGTGGAACCCGAAAAAGTCGGAACCTGATTGAAATGGCCGACGCCGGCGTCGAAATTATCCATAACTTTTACTG
>JAGVEU010000214.1 GCA_020057985.1 Calditrichota bacterium
AAAATATGAAATCATAAAGTGTTGGAGTCCAGATTTCGCTTGCTTTCCGGCTTTCGCGGTGTTAAATTATAGCTTTCCTATTATCTGTCGGGTAACAATTTTTCAAGTTCCATGACCATGTTCGCAAGGTGTCATATCAATCGCTATAATATGCTGCTGTGTCTTATCGTTTCGTTTCTTATGCTGTCCTTTCCATTGGACACTGTTCGTGCTCAAACCTACGACACAATTCGGGTTGCAACCTATAATTTGCTCAACTATCCGGGCTCGAATTCAGCGACCAGAAACCCCGAGTTCAGGAAAACTCTACGCCATATCAATCCTGACATTCTCATAGTTCAGGAAATGATCAGTGCATCTGGCGTAACCGAGTTCTTGAACAATGTCCTCAATTCCGGACAGCCCGGCACATATACAGCAGGGCCATTTCGGGATGGCCCGGATACGGACAACGGGATTTATTTCAAGGGAACGAAATTCACGCTGATCTCCGACACAGTCTTGCACACAGCATTGCGCGATATAAACGGCTATCGTTTGCGCCCTTTCGGTGTTGGAGTAGATTCTCTCGACTTCCATATTTACTCAGCCCATCTCAAGGCTTCTCAAGGATTCGAGGATGAACGCGCCGCGGAAGCAGCCATCCTGCGCGGTCATCTGAACTCGCTGCCACCGGGATATTTTCTGTCTGTCGGAGATTTCAATTTATATACAAGTTCCGAACCTGCATGGACAGAATTGACCGGAAGTCAGGCTGACAATTCCGGTAGACTGTATGATCCAACAAATACACCCGGAAGCTGGCACGACGGGGGATCCTATACTTCCGTTCACTCGCAATCAACGCGACTCAATGACAATGGTGACGGCGGAGCAACGGGCGGACTTGATGATCGCTTCGATTTCATGCTTCCAAGCTACAATTTTCAGGCTGGAACTTGGCAATACCTCTCCGGAAGCTACACGACCGTGGGACAGGATGGCAACCATTTCAATCTGAGCGTCAACAATCCCCTGCCCAATGCGTCAGTCCCAGACAGTATCGCCAACGCCCTCTTCACGTCATCCGATCATCTGCCTGTCTTGCTCAAGTTCCGCAGACAGGTTTCCGCGCCACCAACCCTCACTTTAACCTCCCCAGACGGCGGCGAGATCTGGTACTCCTCAGAGCAGCACTCTCTCACCTGGACCAGCCAGAACCTTAGCGGCAATGTTACGCTAAAGCTCAATCGCAGTTATCCCATCGGTACATGGGAGACAATCGTTGCCGGAACACCCAACGATGGTTCTCACCTCTGGACAGTAACGATTCCTGCAACAGACTCAGCACGAGTGCAGGTCATATCAGATACTCAGCCAAGCGTGAATGACATCTCAAATGCCAATTTCTCCATTCAAACTCGCACTCTCTCGGTAACTGCACCCAATGGCGGCGAAGAGTGGACAACGGGTGAATTTCAGTCCATTGCATGGTCAAGTTCGGGTATGACGGGCAATGTTCGCATCGAACTCAATCGGTACTATCCCTCGGGCGGCTGGGAGATCCTGTATGGCAGCGCCATTAACGATGGAAGTGAAGTCTGGATAGTCTCTGGCTCCACGTCTACTTCCGTTCGCTTGAGAATCATCAGCCTGAACTACCCCACTATCGGGGACTCTTCGGATCAGAATTTCACGATCCAAGATCCTCTGATTCCTCCGACGATCACTCATGATCCTCATGCGGATGCCGCTCCGGGAAACCTTGTCTTCACAGCACTGGTCACTGACGACCAATCAGGCTTTTCGACGGAACTCCTATATCGTCCTGCAGGAGGAGCCTTTGATTCCCTGCTTCTCGCTGCAACGGGCAATCCATCCGAGTACGCCGCAACTGTACCTTTTACATACAGTCAATACGAGTATTTTCTGCGAACAACCGACAGCCAGCTTCTCACTGCTGCGACAGATACCTTTTCACTGATGATTGCTGCACCTTGCGGCATTGAGATCTCCTATGACGACGGTGAGGCGGAACTGTTCAACTGGTCATCAGACGCTGGAATGCTGTGGGCTGTGAAATTCACGCCTATTCAGATTCCCTTTGCACTCTGCGGAGCGGATATTGCTGTCGCTGGTTTTCATCCCGATTCGACACATAGTCAGATTGTCGTGAAAGTTTATGATGCCACTGGTGCCGGCGGCATGCCCGGTACTCTCCTACGAGAATCCATCAAAGGAAGCGTCGGAAACATTGTCGGCGGACTCCCTGCTCCGGGTGCGTACTGGGCAAAAACCACACTTTATGACGCTGCAAACTCGCCTCTTGTACTGAACAACGACTTCTACGTGGCCGTTGGAAACCCGTCAGGTTCTTTCGAGGCCTTTGCGCATGACACATCAACCGCAATGGCAAGCCGCTCCTATGTCTTTGATGCTTGTGAAGCACTGTGGTTCCCGGAGGATGGTCTTGCCCCGAGTTCTCGACGGGGAGACCGTATGATTCGAGTTCATGGCTGGATCAATCAACCGAGCAGCCTTGTCATCCGGCGTAGCGGAGATGATATCCTTTTACGTTGGAGTTCCACCGGCGCACCATACTATCTGGTCAGAAGTGCAGACAATCCAGATGGCCCGTTCGCTCAATTCGTCGCCTCCACCTCCGACACAAGTCTGACGGTGATTGGAGTAATCCCGACCCAGAGCAAAGTGTTCTACACTGTTGTCTCC
>JAGVEU010000031.1 GCA_020057985.1 Calditrichota bacterium
AGTTGCGGTTTCGGATTTCGGCAGGGTTGCGGAAGACCTTAACCCTGCTCGGCGGCCAATGACTGCTCATTGGCGGATTACTTTCGGGAAACAGTATATTGCCCTCAAAGTACTAAATCCTACTCTGATTGTCAAGTTTAATCGCATGGGTGACCCCCGCCACGCAAACAATTTTCAATTTCTTCTCGCAAGCTCTTGACTTTGACAAAGTGATGCAGTAGCTTAATGTATCATAGCTTGAAGTTTGACTTCGAGATAGATCCTATACAATTCATCTCAATTGTCGGAGGAAATCGCATGAAATTGTTACACTTAGCCGGTGTTGTGCTACTATTACTGACCCGCTTGTGCTGGGCAGAGTACACGCCGGACCTTGTCGCGGCGGAGGCATTCTTCGACACGGATCCGGGTGTCGGCGCCGGAATGCCTCTGTCAGTTACCCCCGCTTCGGATGTTGTGGTGGTGGATAACGTTTCCTTGAGCGGGCTCGGACTTGGATTCCACGCGCTCTTTGTACGGTATCAGGACAGCCACGGAAACTGGTCGCCGCCGACTCGTAGATCGTTCTATCTGATGTCTGAGACTACAACCGGAAGCTCCGTAGTTGGTGGAGAATTGTTTTTTGATAATGATCCGGGACAGGGTGGTGGAATTCCCTTGTCCGTGGCGCAAGGCACAGATGTCACTGTGGACACCAGCATTTCTTCCGTCGGTCTAACGCGGGGTTTCCATAAGCTGAAGGTGAGATACCGCACGAGCGGCGCATGGTCATCGCCGATTCAGAGATCGTTCAGTGTAATCCCCGAGAACCTCGGACCGAACTACATTACCGGCGGCGAGATGTTCTTGGATACTGATCCGGGGATTGGTCATGGTTGCATGTTGACCGCGAGCGATGGAGCGTTTGATGAGAGCGATGAGGACATGTCGCGGCTGGCGCTGGCGTCCAACCTTGCGCTTGGTCAACATTATGCGTATGCCCGAACACAGGATGCGCATGGCTTTTGGTCACCTGTGCGTCGAGCGGGCTTCAGTGTGATCGAAGCGCATCTTGTAGCAACCAACGCCGACAGCAACTCGGGAAACGTGCGACTTACGTGGACTAAATATCTTGAAGCGCTTGAATACCACGTGCATTATGATTCGGTAGTGACCGGCCAGTTCACCGATTACATCATGGTAAACGCGCCGGATACATCTCTCGCTCTTGTCCCATCACAGCAGAATTATGTGAAGCGATTCTATCGCGTCTTCGCTGTCTTACCGGATGCGGAGCTGTGCGTGCCGTCCATGCTTGGTAGGGGAGGGTTAAGGTCTTCCGCAACCCTCCCGTCATTCAATTACGATCACCGTAAGAAAATGACAACCACGAAATGAATTACACGGGAGGGTTGCGGAGGACCTTAACCCTCCCGTCATTCAATTACGATCACCGTAAGAAAATGACAACCACGAAATGAATTACACGGGAGGGTTGCGGAAGACCTTAACCCTCCCCTACAAGCTCTCCTACAAACCAAACAACAACCCATCAACCGATAGAGGTTTATTATGAAAACGATATTCACTTTTCTTGTGGTTACTCTTTTGGCGGTGTCAGCGAACGCCGCAGTTCTCTCCGTTACCCGCGATGGGTCTGGTCAGTACGTGGAAGTCCAACCCGCTATTAATGCGGCGAGCGCGGGAGACACAATTCTGGTGGGGCCGGGCCAAACTTACGCTGGCTTTGATGTGGATCGGCAACTTGTCATCATCGGGGCTGGCACAGGAGCCGGTCCGAATGAATCCAGCTTTGTAAATGGTGTTGTCAGAGTCATGGGCAGTGCTGACGGCACGGAATTGCGCAGCTTGTGGATCTACAGCTCGCAAAGCTCACAAGCCTACGATTCAACAGCCGGTGTCCTTCGAATCATGAGCGGGGCAAGCAGTATTCTGGTTCGGAGATGTCTTGTTGAGAACGTTTACTCTGCATTCAGTCAGATCCCTATTGTCATGTATGTCGGACAGTTCGCGTCTGTTAGCGTTCTGGAGGCTACGATCTGGAATCCTAGTTCCAACGGCGGATACAAGGGCATTGAGATATCCACGGGGTCCAGCCTTCTGCTAAGCAACTGCGTAATCTCACTTTCACAAGTCGGCTATGGTGCCTATTCAGTTTACGGAGGAGACGCCTCGTCTTCTTTGTCGGCGGATCACTGTCTCTTCTACACTGGCTCCGGAAATACGGGACTCTACTGCAGTGCCTCCGGCACAATCATGAATTGTGCAAGCTATGGCGGCGATCTCGTGTACTCTGCGCCGAACATTGTTGTCAACTGCTGTGCGAATAATACGTCGTCTGCAAATTTCGTCAGTATCGGCAGCAATCCGCAGACCGCCAATTATCACCTTTCTCCCACCTCGACACTTCGCGACGCCGGTTGCATTGGCAGTCCGTTTGACCTTGACAGTACGCGGGCGGACATTGGAGTCTATGGCGGACCGACACCGTGGGTGCAGTATGGCGCTCCGGCATGGCCACCATTTGCATACGATCTACAGATTCCGCTGTCTGTACCGCAGAATGGTGTG
This sequence comes from Calditrichota bacterium, assembly GCA_020057985.1. Classification (GTDB taxonomy): domain Bacteria; phylum Electryoneota; class RPQS01; order RPQS01; family RPQS01; genus JAGVEU01. Next base: position 2,572 of record JAGVEU010000031.1, read on the forward strand.
ATGCGGGTGTATTCTAAGGGGAGAGTGGGGCCGGGGCAGTAAGCAGGAAAGGATGAACGAGGAACGATGAACGATGAAGAAGATCCGAAATCCGAAAGGGACGGTAGGGGCGGGTCTGAATCGAATTTATTACAGTCCACCGAATTGAACAAACGGAGACCCGCCCGTGTAATTCGTTTCGAGATCGTCATGCTTTTGCGGTGATCCCGATTTCAGAGTTTCAGCATTCCAGCGTTTTGGAAACACGGGCAGGCTGCGGAGGATCCTGCGCGAGGACGCTCAGGACAGGCACTTAACCCGCCCCTACCGTCCGCTCCTGGATTTGCCCCCTTGACTGAAGAAAAACCCGACAGAAACATGCCGGGTTTTTTGACATTTGCAATGACTGCAAAGGGTTGTGTCAGCGCTTCCTACTTGATGCTAACCAATTCGACATCAAAGATCAAAGTGGAGTTGGGGGGGATTTGACCGCCGCCGGCTCCACGGGGGCCGTAACCAAGATCGGGGGGAATGACCAGTTTGCGCTGTCCACCGATTTTCATGGAAGCCACGCCCTCGTCCCAGCCCTTGATGACGCGACCGGCTCCGAGTTGGAACTCGAACGGCTGGTTGCGATCACGGGAGCTGTCAAACTTCTTGCCATCCGTAAGCCATCCCGTATAGTGCACGACGCAGGTCTGCCCTGTGCTCGGAGATGCTCCGGTTCCGGCTTTGAGATCAACATACTTTAGGCCGCTCGGAGTGGCTACGGTATCCGACTTCGCAACGGAGGATCCTGGTTTTCCTTTACCGCCGCATCCGATACTGAAAGTTAGCAGGCATAGAGTAAGAACGGCTGCTGCAATTCGGTACATGATTAAGTTCCTTTTCTGAGGTTTTTATTTCTTCTTGAGCTTGAATTTGGCGGGAATCTCGAATTTTGCAGCATCCACGTTGCCGGTTGACGCTTCCATGAGTTCCGTGTTGACACTGAACTTGACTCGCTCTTCGTACTTGGGTTCTTGAGCCTTGGGTTCTTCCTTTTTCTTTCCGAAAGGCAGCTTGCCCATGAGTTCGCTTTTCATTCCTTCCTTCATAGCTTCTCCCACAGATGGCCCGACCAGCTCGTGGCGCTTGATTTCAATCAAGCTGGTTACGGGTTCACCGGGCGCTTTCTTGCTCTCTTCGATGAGAGATTTCAACTGCTTTTCAAACATCATGGCCGCATTCATCATGCCGGGAGTCAGCGCCATTTCGTCCAGTCCAATGGCTTTGACATAACGCTCCTGGAAGGCACGGATCTCCTCCGCCCCGGGGACATCCGGACTGTTCCAGTTGTTGACCGTGATACTCACACGATCCTCTGGATTCTGCTTGTTGGTTCCCACAGCAACTACGTGCATGTTGCGGCAAGTCCAGCCGTGGATGGTCTTGGGATTGGGATCAGACTTGGCTTCGGTCTTCCACTCATACATATCCTCGCTGACCGTGTCTGCTTTCGCCTCGTCCTCGCCTTTAGCGTCCTGCATTTCCTTCATGCTCTTCTTCATCATTTCACGGAACTCTGCAAAAGTCATCTCGTTGTATGTTTTCTCTTTGGGGTCAAGAGTCCATACGACTTCTTTGTCCAGTCTGGTAATGGTGGTTGAAGCGCGCTCTTTGCCGCCGGTCATGGTCTTCATCATGCCTTTGGTCCAGAGGGTTGATGTCTCATTTGCGGAGCGATCTTCAGCATAGTACTCAGTGGACGTGGCATCGAAGGCCCCAAAGCTGACGGATGAGGTCTTGTGTTTGCGGGTGACATCGCCATGAGCAGACGACACGAGCACCAGCAGAATCAAGAGCCATTGCATATCGGATTCCTTTCGCTATGTAGTGTGCATCAGAGCCCAAAGATACGGCAATTCCGCCACAATGTCAACCGCTTGAACGAGCTACTGGCCAGCACCGGGGACGGCGCTGGCTGGTACTCCGTCACACTTGTAATGACGTGTAGAGTTTGTAAAGTTTGATTCGGGCGTCAGAGGTGGTAAATTGCCATTTGATTTTTGAGCGGTTGCCGTTGCGGCTCGCTTCCCAAGCGGCGATTTCGGTTCTCATGCGATCCTGGTTCGGGATGCGGCGATCGAGGCATTGACGCGACAGCGCCGCGAGTTCGATCTCGGCCATGTTCAGCCAACTGCCGTGCTTGGGCGTGAAG
>JAGVEU010000096.1 GCA_020057985.1 Calditrichota bacterium
ACTATGCCGCTCTGCGCAAAGAGCTTGCAGAGCGGGGAGTTGAGCCGATGTATGCTGAACTGCAAATTTGCGATCCGGAGATGGCTGCACGCACTGAGCCGCAAGATCATCATCGCATTCTGCGAGCTCTGGCAATTTTTCGACAGCGGGGGGTGCCGCTTTCCGAATTGCAGCGGCAGCAGAGCGAGCCGATTGAGCACCCGTTTCGACTTTATTTTCTGTATGCCGATCGAGCCGAGACTTATGCTCGCGTTGACCGGCGAGTACTTGACATGATTGATGCGGGACTTGTGAATGAGGTGCGCGGTCTCAGCGCCGCTGGCCTTGACGAGACGAACTGCAACGCACTGCGAACTCACGGCTATCAGGAGGTTTTTCCATATTTGCGCGATGAGATTTCGCAGGAGCAGATGGTGGAGAACATTCAGAAAGCAGTGCGGCATTATGTCAAGCGGCAACTGACCTGGTTCCGGCATGATGCGCGAACAGTCTGGATCGAAAGGAGCTTTGCAGAATCGCCAGAGGCAGTAGCAAGCAGGATAGAAGCAAACTACAAACAACAAACTTCAAACTTGAAAGAACCTTATTTCCCTCCGTTCACGGGGGGACAAAGGGGGGTGATTTAGGAAAACTTGAAACTTGAAACTTGAAATCTGAAAGAAAAACTGGTGCTATTTCTTTTCTCCCTCCGTTGGTGGGGTACTTCATGCGGATGAACAGAACATCCGATTACTCAATCCGATCATGAGCGGGATGCAAACACAATCTAAAGAAGTAGAACGGCTTTGTCAAGAGAAAGTTTCAGTATCTAAATTAATAATTAATAATTAGTAATGAACTAAGTACTTGGATTATCGCCACTTACATTATGTTCAATCAGTAATTGAAGTTATGAAAAATTGAGGAGGCAGAGGAGAGGAATACCTCTTCTGAAAACCTGAAACTTGAAACCTGAGAGGCGAGGCTGGGAAAGGAGTGATAAAGAAGACCAAGCTATCCAGATACTTGATAAATTGTTAGTTAGGCGTAAACTCAGATCTTTTCTTACTTGCAATGAATTTGCTTGACATTTGTTTTAGCATTGCTTATATTGAAGGCACTTTCGACTGCAATTGCCCGTCAACTATCAGGGAGTGTATCGTGAGTGGAGTTCAGTCTGTGTCTGACAACACAGAATCTCATAACAGAACTAACGCGGCGGCATATGTCTTCATGTGCCCCTTCTATGGCCTTGCTGCACGGATTTGCGGCGGGGCTTTGCTATTTTTGGGAGGAGACAGATGCGAATCAGATTAAGAACATTAATGAACGTCGGAGTTGTCTCGTTGCTCATCATCGGCATGATGGCCTTGTTTGGCAGCGCTTACGCGCAACCGGTGGATAGTGCAAACGTGCGGTTGCTCGGTAGGAGACTACTACCTGAAAGCAGTTTTCCATCTTGTGTGACCTGGACTGAATTCTATGTGGTCGTCGGAAGGGCTTCCATTGGCAGTAACAGCAACGGTAACCTTGGCTACAATGTTTCTAATCCAGGAATGATTAGCCTGCGTTGGGAAGAACCCATAAGAAACGACGAGTATGGGGGCCAAGCGGCAATTTATGACGATGGTTACCTGTACGAAGCCACTTTGTCTTACGGAAGAATGTCACTCGTGACAGCCAATCAGTTGCAACCCATAGATTCGTTCACCAGCAGCGGTTGGCTGGTTTCTTTGACCAAGCGCGGGGATAGCCTGTATTTCGGAAATCAACAAGCGAATATCAATTTAGCCTGTGATAGCGCTCATACCCGGCTGCAACGGCAACCTCCTCATGATCCTGTACTTTGGTTGCCGACCGCCTACTGTGCTGTCGCCTGGCAGGATCAATATCTCTTCGCCACGGATCTTGATTTTGGCTTAAAGGTATTCGGCTTGGATAATCCGATTTACCCCAACTTGATCGCTTCGCTGGCATTGCCCGATGATCCATTTGATCTGAAACTCTTGGGGAATCGAGCTTACATCGCTGCCGATCAAGCAGGCGTCATCATTGTGGACATCAGCAACCCGCAATTACCTTCGGTGGTTTCGCAATTTAATCTGGGCGGACGTTCGCAGAAACTCGATATTGTGGGTACGCATCTCTATGTCGCCGATCATGAGCGCGGTTTACGGATCTTCACTTTGCAGGATCCGGATCATCCGGTAGAAGTCGGGCATTTCAATGGGGGCCGCGGTGTTTACTGCTTCTCCGTCCGCAATTCGCTAGTCTATGCTTGTGACACGGAGTATCTTATGGCGCTCGATTGTAGCCAGGCGCTGCCGGTTTCCCATGACGCTGGGCTGGAGCAGCCGTATCGTTTCGACTTGCTGGCAAATTATCCCAATCCCTTTAATTCTTCGACCATCTTCCGTTTCCAGCTTCCGGCTTTGACAGACGCGACACTCACTGTGTATGACGTGCTGGGAAGATCTGTCTGGGAATATCCGCTTCATTCGCGAGGAGGCGGCGAAGGAACGGTGCTCTGGGCAGGCACCAATCGGGCGGGCAGCCTCGCGGCCAGCGGAACCTATTTTTGTCAACTGACGAATCGTCATGAGTCCAAGGCCATTAAAATCCAATTGCTGCGATGAAAAAGTACCACTTTTTTCCGCGCATTCTCTCCGGGCTTGTTCGATGCGCGTCTATAGCGTTTCTTGAAAACAGCCCGACATGTTTACAAATCAAAGCGGTTCTGGATTCCCACTTTCGTGGGAATGACAATCAGGGACTGCGCACAATCAGACAGCCAACCCATGAGCGATGATTTTCACACTGTCATTCCCGCGAAAGCGGGAATCCACACGCCCAATCGAACATGGAAACAGGCAAGACCGTGGCGTATTTGCAAATGCGACGGTGGATGTCGGGCTGTTTTCAAGAACCGCTATACCACCATCATTTTGGTGTTCACGATGATCATGGCGGCGAGAGCCGAGTGGCGCTTTCTTCCCCCGCTTAATAGCGATTCGTTCGTCTCGCCGGCACACATGATGAACCGAAACGGGCGGTTGATCACCACGGAGATGCAATACGACAGCAGATTTGCTCGTCGTTTTGTCATCTATGATGTCCCGACGGGACAGCGGCTCTATGACCGCTATTGGACCCAAGCCAGCGGGGGTGAGGGCGCTTTTCGCATTTTGATTCTGGATACGACCAATACTATCCACCTCCTATTCATAACGGATATGAATGCATACGACCGTCGCTATGCACCGGACGGAACCATGCAATCGGAGCAGATACCGCCCGGCCCGGCTCCCTTCGCACATTTCAATTTCATGCGGATTTCGCCTTGGGGTCCCGGGTATGTTCATTCAGCATGGTATGACTATTCGTGCCAATGCTATTATGTGCAGACTTCAGCGATGGATTTGCGGATACTGCGGACTGATACCTTAAATCTCGTAGGTACCCTTTGGGATTTGGAACCGGACGGTTCGGGTGGCTACTATGTGCTCTGTTGGCTCGATAATCAGCCGTATCTGTATCATAGGTCTGCGGATGGGATTCTTCAAGGTCCTGTCATGATTGATATTTTGCAAGGGTTCGGAGCCGGACAACTTTGTTATGCACCCGGTTCACGTACCTTAATGGTGTTTAGCGGAGACGGGGTGGACATAAATCATGGGATCCTCTATTATATTCGTTTTGATCCGGACAGTCTCACGGAAATTTCGCGGGAACTCATCAGCTCCTATATAAATGCTGGATGTTTTGAGGCGGCGCAGGATACGATTTGGTTTGTCCGTCAAGTGACTCCTCATCCCCCCCCTCCAGTACATCAAGGCATTGCCATCTGGGCTTACACACAACAATCCGGCTGGGTGGCAACCGATAGTATCCCGCCTTCTGTCTGGCCATTAGGGAATATAATATTCATAGGGGACGGTGACATCTCGGTCTATCCATATCTCACCATTCAACTGATGAATAATCGTAACATCCTGGTCAGATATCCCGAGCCTTGAGCGACTGGATCCATTCGGTTTACAGTGCGACGCATCCCAATCACAATACCGTACGATCGGCCATAGATCTATGCTGTTTCCTGAAAGTGCATTGAGATCACGAATTCCGTCCGGGTTGCAGACCAGCACCGAGGACGGTGCTGGTTAGTAATCGCTCAGCTTGGTGTGCAACGTCGCAACTTTATCTTCAACGAAACGCGCGCGCCGGAGACGTATCTAATCCGGTAACAAATCCATAAACAAACGAACGAAAGAACAAGAAATGCGTAGACAGATTCTTTGTATCATCCTCATGATCCTCTGCTCCACTTTGGCGCTTCGTGCTGAAGTGTACAGCTTGGCACCTGAGGATCAAATCGCTAATGCCACTCAAGGGTATTCAGTCAAGATGTACGACAAAATTCCGATTGTCGTAGACATATATCCGAATATAGCGGGCGAGGAAATGGTATATGTAGCGAATTCAGGCGATCATGAGATACTATTGGTTGCAAGCGGAACCAACGGATGGATTGTCGGCGGAGCCTTCTTCATTCCGGTTGCAGGACCGGGGCTGAGCGAGGTCGGGACACCAGTTTGCGGTGATTTCAACGGTGACGGTTTCTGGGACGTTGCTGTCACACGAGTTTGGAGAGCTGGAGGATTGGCAGAAGGACCCGATCCTTCTTGGATACAAGGTTACACAAAAATCTTTTCTATGTATGGCACCGAGCACGGACTGACGGGTTGGTTCCAAAGCTCACCAGAATACCCGTTGAGTAGCCCAACTCTCGCGGCTCGGGATGTAACAGGGGATGGACAGGATGAACTTTTCTTGTCAGGAATTTTTAGACTGACTCAGCAGGAATTTTGGGGCTGTCCGATAACGAATCGCTGGGTATGGACACTGCAATATGCCGCAATGGCCATCCGAGCGACTGAACTTGGGTTTCAAACTTTGTGGGGGCCTGTTGCTGTCGGTCCGGACCCTGATTCTCCCCCGTTCGATGGCAGCGTGGTTGGAGGATTCAACAGTATTGATACCAATGGTTCCTTTTCTGCCATCGAGCGAAGCATGCCGGTCATCACGCATGAAGACGGTTCCTCCGGCCAATATGTCTTCAGCATGATGTTCGCCTATCCGTTGGTAAGAAACGATCTAATCAATTGTACTTTTGAGCAACACCCCAAATTCAGAGAGACTGTCAAAGTCGCGCATCTGGATGCGGTCACAGGACTGCCGTGTCACGAAGATACGGTCAACTGGTGGCGAGAGAGCAACGAACCTTGGTCCATGGATTGGAACTTTTGGATCCGCCATCCGGTGAGTAGTCTTCAAACGGAGGATCTTGATCAGGCGGTATTTCCCTATTGGACACAGCGCGGGCTTGTTGAATCAAACTCGATGCTGGGAGGCTGCGGAGCAAACCGCGATTTTAACATAAGCTGGGACAACTGCATTGCTCTG
>JAGVEU010000146.1 GCA_020057985.1 Calditrichota bacterium
ACGGCAATCTGCCAACCGAAAGCCACGGCTAACAGACCCAGATCCAGCAAGCGCCGTTTTTCCATTACATTGTAGGCAAGCAACAGGACTAATGGCGTGTAGATAAATGTTAGCAGTTTGCCGCCATGACTCGCTGTAATGAGCGAAATGAAATATGGGTTCCATGCCATCAGCAAGCCACTGAAGAGTGCAATCATCACCCCGAATTTCATCTGTCTCATCAGCAGATATGTGAGCAATCCTGCATACAAGAGAATGGAGAGATACCACCGGGCGCCGTCCCCCATCACACCGCCGAGCAAGAGACCCTTGATCGTAATCAAGTCAGCCCAATAGCGTGGCGAGAAAAACTCGCTGGCAAGCGAATAGGGCATTCCCCAATGCTCGTAATTGGAGTATGCGCCCGCCGCCAAAGATGGAAAACCACCGAACACCCACGGACACCACATTGGGTACTCATGCAACTCGGATTCACGAATCGCAAACTCATTCATCGCGGCGGCTGTAATGGTATCGTCACCTGCCGAGAAAACCTTGTTCCCAAGCACGATCTGATGAAAGAGCACATAGATTGCAAGCAGAATCAGCGCACATGCGATCAGATCCGTCTGCCAGACTTTCAGACCGGCTCCGACTTTCGTGCCAATTGCAGGCGATGATAGCGCTTTAGGTTTTGTCTTAGGTGGTTTTGAGTTCAAGTTGTCCTCACTTTGCTAGATGGTCAGTTCTTTTTGGCCACGAGGCGCTCAGGAGTGTAAACTCCCTCCGTGCCTCCTTCGACGCGAATGCGGGAGATCTTGCTCTTGTCAAAATAGACGCGCAAGCGATCACCTGAGGTTGTATTCAGCCCTTGCGGCTTACCTTTTTCGCGCACAAAATAGGTGGCGGTCGCTGTGCCTTCGATCAATGCGCTCGTGAGCTTGCTGTCTGTGATCCACATGGTCATGCGCTTTCCTTCCATACGATTTCGAGGTTCAGTGAATCCGCTGTCAGCAGGGCTCGTGGCCACAGCATGACCGATCACTTCCACGCGAGACAGTTTTTCCCCTTCAAAAAATAGCCGCATGGTATCGCCGCGCATTTCATCTTGCTCCTTCAGAGCTTCAGGCTCGCCGATCAGTACAGCATTGCGATCCTTCGCAAAATAATCCAAACGCTTGCCCATGGCCACAAGTCCTTCGCGCGTGGCCACTACATTCCCGGACACCTGCACGCGACGTTCGTCCCCGAAATACTCCACCGTATCCCCCTTGACCTCGGCGATTTCCTTGAGTGTGCTGTCGCGTTCGGTGAGTACCGGGTCTCCTGTCACGCGACCGTATTTCCGCTCGTGATCTATAAAGCCGTACTGCCCTTTGAGCAATAGGTTGCGAGTCATTTCCTTTATCTTCACGTCGTCGAACAGATGACCCTGCTTAAGCCCCTCGTCGTAGCGCGCACGACGGGAAGTTACTTGAATCGTGTCTTCGATGACCTTCACACCATTGGTGGCGATAATCTCTCCGGTATTCTCGTCGTAGGTAACATCATCAGCGAGCAGCGTTCGATTCGGATCGCGGAATTCCACATTGCCATGAAACAGCACCAGACCGCTGTCCGGATAGTAAGTTGCCTTGTGACAGGTTACATCAAGGCTGTCTCTGGTCATCCAAACATTTCCGACGAGTTCTTGCCGCCGGATGCCGTTTTCTTCAAACGACTGAAGTGTGGAGGCGCGCTGCAAGACTATCGGCTTGCGCTCCCTCTCGGCTGCATGCGTCGAAGCAACACACCAGAGAATACTCAGCGCGATGAAGAGACTTCGGATTACGGATTTCATCCCTCATCCCCCATCCTTCATCCCTCCCTTCGCCACGCTATCCGGTACAAACGGCTTCTGCGCCTCGGGTCTTGTCTTTCGTTCCCCTTGTTTCAACAATTCTCGAAACGTGGTGCCAGTGGGTTGTTCGACGTGCCAGTTCTTCAGGTGTTCATCCGACACAAATCCGGTTCCATAGATCGTATCAGAGGGAGTGGAGAGCTTCACCGGCGCATCCGAGATGATTCGGCGCGAGCGGTTCTCCCAGCGTAACAAGTCCGTCTCAAGCATCTGTCCGCTATCGGACTTGGCGACAACATTCCCCATCGCTTTCAAGTCCTTGCGCGACTCGTCAACGCGACCCGAGTCCGCCCATAGTGAAATCGTGTGCTTGCCTTCCGGGTTATAAAAATCCACAACAATGTTGCTGTCGAGGAGAATCACGCTCTGCTTCTGATACTTGCGAATCCGTCCCGCATGGAGCACAGAAGAAAGTGCGTCGTCCTGAAAGAAACGAATCGTTGCATCAAATAGCTCCTGCTCCGGCATTTCTCCCGGCGGCGGTTCTCCCGGCGGCGGCTTCGTCAAATCCGTACATCCCTGAACAAGGAAGCAGGCGATAGCGAAGGCTGCAAGGAAGGATGCTCTTTCATCCTTCATCCTTCATCCCTCATCCTTCTCTTACTTCCCAATCCCTGACTTGAGCAAGTCATGCAAATGCACAATCCCTATCAATTTCTTTTCTCTGTCCAGCACCGGGAGAACGAAGATGTTGTAGGTCTCCATGATGTTGATTGCGCGCGCTGCCAATGCCTGCGGTTCAATGGTCTTGGGATTCTTCACCGCGAGATCGCCGGCGGTTGTCGTCGAAAAATCCACTCCTCGTTCAAGACAGCGTCGCAAATCACCATCAGTAAATATCCCAACGAGCTTGTGATCGTCATCCACGATGCACGCTGCGCCCAGCCGTTTGTGAGTCATTTCATAAATCAACTCGCGCATGGTGGAGTTCTTGCGCACCACGGGAATCTTGGAGTTGGAGTGCATAACTTCTTCAACCAGCATCGTCAGCCTTCTGCCAAGTGCTCCACCCGGATGCAGAAACGCAAAATCCTCAGGCCGGAATTTCTTCTCCGTGAACAGCGCTACAGCTAAGGCGTCTCCCATCGCTAAAGTTGCAGTGGTGGACGCAGTAGGCGCGAGATCCAGCGGGCAGCCCTCCTCAACAACAGCCACGTCAATACAGGCGTCGCATTTCTCGCCCAGCGGACTGTCGCACTTCCCGAGCAAGCCAATAATCGGAATATTCAGGAGCTTGAAATAAGGCACGAGATTGAGCAACTCGATTGTATCTCCGCTCTTGGAGATGAGTAGTGCGCAGTCATCACGAGTTACCATTCCGAGATCACCGTGCATCGCTTCAGCAGGGTGGAGGAAGGAGGAAGGAGTGCCCGTGCTCGCAAAAGTGGCTGAGATTTTGTGCCCGATGTGCCCGGATTTTCCCATCCCGCTCACTACGATGCGACCCTTGATTCCGAGCGTGAGCCGCAACGCATTGGTGAAACTCTCATCCACGCGAGGAAGCAGCGCGCGCACGGCATCGGCCTCAATCTGCAGCAAGCGGCGTGCGACGGCCATGCCCTCGCTCAGACCGTTGCCATTCGGCTGCGTCTTATTCGCTGCCACGGAAGGTGTCTTCAATTGCCTTATCCCATTTCCCTGTCGCTTTCAGCCACAGATCAATCAGCAAACGCACGCAGCCATTTCCACCCTGCGCGGTAAGCACGATATCCACGCGGTCAAGGAGTTCCTCGTGCGCATCGGATGGCGCTGCTGAGATGCCCGTTTTCAATAAGACCGGCAAATCCACAAGATCATCTCCCACATAAGCAATCTGAACGGCAGGAATTCCGGTGCGGCTGATAATTTCCTCAAGTACGTTTAGTTTGTCCAGCCGTCCGAGATGGATCTCATCGAACTTCAATGAGCGGCAGCGATACTCGGTGGCGGGAGATGCGCGACCTGAGATGACTCCGATCTTTAGCCCTTGACGGCGAGCCCAAATCAGACCCAAGCCGTCGCGACTCGAGAATTCCTTCGACTCGATCCCCTGATCCGTCAGGACGATCTTGCCGTTGGTTAGCACGCCGTCCACATCCGTCAACAGCAGTCTCACACGCGACAATCGCTCGCGCACGTCAGGCTTGAGTGAGTCGAGTGTGGTCAAGTGAAACTTCTCACAGTGGTTTGAATCAAGGCGCGTAAAGTCCTAAGAAAATAGGGGTATAATTTTTGCTCTATGCTTTATAATAATACGGCTTTCTTTAGGAATAGTCAAGAGGCAAAAACTGCATCGCCCTAAGTCGCACGCAACCTACAAAACTATCTGCGAAAAGAATTCAAACGGACTTTCCTAATTATTTGTTTTTTATACACCTATGATGTTGGCAAGCGATGTGCTGAATTGTGATCTCTTGACAAAGGGCTTTAGTTTGAATATATTGACAGGATAAAGCTGTCTTGGTTCACAGCCAGCGACGGCCTCATGCGCTTTATGTTTTAGCTCATTCAAACGAGGTAACGGCCATGAAATCCACGGTTCTTTTCATTCTTCTGAGTGCTTTGGTTGCGTCCCAATCCATGCAAGTTATGGGCGAAATCCCGTCCCACGGCATTCAGAACTTCTCACTATCCAATCCATCTCTTGAGGTCTCTCGATCCTCGCCTGACCACACGACGATCTCGCTAATCAATCCACAGATCATCCGATCCGAGTCCACTGCAGACTTTCGCATATATCAGGTCTTCTCGATCTCAGGTGAGCCGACCATGCAAGAGGAGGGTAAACCTGTGCTGCCTTATGTAACACGGTTCTATCGAATTCCCAACACCGGTTCCGTTGAACTCCTGATTGCAAACCTCGAGTTTGATATCGTGGGAGACATTGACGTCTTGCCCTATCATGAAAAGGAACCGCACGCTTATCGAGATCCCTCAGTCTATGAGCAGAATTCATGGTACCCTTCACAAGTGGTTGTGATGAGCGATCCCATGATCTTTCGGGATTTCCGAGTTGTGCAAGTCACACTGTATCCTGTTCAAGTCAATCCGGTCACTCATCAGGCTCGCCTCTATCGGCGAATGGATGTCGAACTGCTGGGAACTGACACTCCGGGCAACAACGAATTGCTTCATCCGCGCCGGCCTTCGGGAGCATTCGCAGCACTCTATCGGAGCCTGATTGCCAATCTTGATGAAAGCGC
>JAGVEU010000514.1 GCA_020057985.1 Calditrichota bacterium
ATCCTCCGGTTTGTGTTTTTGGGTTGAGAGAACTCCAAAGATACACAATTCCGCGAGGATGTCAAGCCCTTTTTTATCAACGACTTCCCCCCAAAAAAAACATTGAGACAGTAGTGAACTCGCTTGGGGGGCAGGGGGGTTGAGTGCCGAAGAATCATTGGGAGCGAGATAAAACACAACATCAACGCCCGACCGCAGTGCGATCGGGCGTTCTTGTTCATCGTATACGCAGAGCCTAAGACATCAGTTCGCGCAAGGTGCGTTCCTCAGGAGGGACCAGTGCTCCTCAACATCTTTCACAACTTTCTTAAACTGCACCGCATCCATCGGCTTCAAAAAATATCCGGTCACTCCGTGGGCCATCGAACAGGCTAAATCCGTTTCTTCAAGCGAGTCTGTAAGAATCACAATCGGGATCGTCATCAATTTCGGATCGGTTCGTAAATCATGCAGCACATCAAAGCCGCGTTTCGCATCCAGATTGACATCAAGTAAGATCAGCCCGGGAATTTCAATCTGATGCTCTAAGTCGTACGGCCCGGTCGCCACACTTTGTCTCAGGTATTGAATGGCTTCCGCCGGAGACTTGGCCACCACAACTTTGTTGCTCAGTTTGCTTTCGGTGATGGCCTCTTCCACTCTGCTAATTGCATCCTCCTCATCCTCAATCAACAGAATTTCCATAGGGGCTGTTTTCGTCAACATCGTCACGCTCACACCGTTCACCTTTTCGCTGGGATAAAACATCGTCCTTACTCTACTTTGGCAAAGGTTAGGCCGAAGCTAAAAAAAATCGCCATCCGAGCGCTCTCGAACGGCGAAGTGTAATGTTAACAAGAATAAAGAGAATGAAAAAGTGGGTCTATTGGCTTAGCAAATTACTCGCTCCTAAGCAGGGCGTTGCGGGATCTCCACCAATCCTTTTGCGCACTCAACCCGGTTGCGATTGCAAAACGCCATTGAGCTTGACCAGCGCGATTTGATAGATGGTTGTCCAATCCCAGGTATGCAGCTCACCGACCTGTCCTACAAACTTGCGAAAACCCGATGCGCTCCAATGGTTGACGTGGCCGGGGTCACCGCCGAGCTTCAGATTGGTCGAGATCCACGTTAGCGTGCGAAAGAGCGGTTCGCGCGGCACGGACAGTAGCATCCAGTCGCGCGCCACTCGCGCACACTCCTGAAGCGGAAGTTGCGGATTGGGCAGATGCTCTAATACTTGACTGCAAAAGACTAAGTCGAAACTATTATCGCTGTGCAGAATTTCATAAGCGCTGCCCTGTTGCCACTGCGCTTCCGATGAGGCCTTGCGCGCGAACTCAATGGCCTCTGCGCTAAAATCCATTCCAGTCCACTCGCCCGTCCAACCTCGTTCGCGCATCGCCCGATAGACTATTCCCTCGCCGCATCCCACGTCCAACACCACTTTCGCATTGGTGGACTTCAGGTAGCGATACATGTGATCGAGGTACAACTCAAGGTGCTTCTGGTAAAGCGAGTTGTCAAACTCCCACTTGTTGTGGTTGTCGGAGCGATACCCTTCAGGTTTCCCGTCGCGGGCGTGATCTATTACGGGCAATGCATGCTCCTCACGATGCCGATTTCACCTTTTGCGCCCGCGAGTTTCGATAGGCGGAGTATGGATCATCCTCCCAGAACTCGCGGAAGGCTGTTGTCCAGTCACGGGTGGCTGTGCGCGCGCGGGCGGCGGCGGCCATGCGATGTCGCCGTTCCGGGTCGAGTACAAGTCCGCGCATCGCTTGCCGCCATGCTTTCATGTCGTAGCCGGAAATAGCCAGTCCACTTTCGTTCGGCGAGATGATTTCCTTGGGACCGCCGGAATCCGCAACAATGGCAGGCAAACCCGCCGCTTGCGCTTCGAGCACGGAATTGCCGTAGGTATCCGTCATGGAGGGAAAAAGAAATACATCCGCCGAAGCATAGACTTGCGAGAGTCTCTGGCCCTTCATGAAGCCGGGGAACACAACCGCCGGATGACGATAGCGCGAGCGCAGTTCCTCCAGATAGGGACCATCCCCCACAAGGACGAGCGCCGCCTTGTCCAGCAGTACGGAATCCGCCATGAACGCATCGAGCATCGTATCAAGGTTCTTTTCACGCGACACACGACCCACATAGATCAACTTCACGCGATCGCTGACTCCCCAGGGCTTGAAGAACTCATCATCGCGATGCTTGGGATTATAGAAGTCGAGATCCGTGCCGCGAGTGAAAATGAAGACTCGGTCAGGATCAAAGCCATGCTCGATCAATTGATTCCGATAGAACTCCGAGGGCGAATACACCGCATCGGCCAATCCATAGAACCAACGCATGAAGGTCCACGTGGTTTCCTGAAGACCTTCATCGCCGGTGATGTGCCGTATGTGTTGTGGAAAGTCACTGTGATAGATGGCGCGCGTTGGCACGCGGAACATCCGCGCCGCAAGCATTGCCAGCAAACCCACCGGCCCGGGAGTGGAAATAACATACTCCGTGAATCCTGATTGCTCCAAGTAGCGCAATATTTTCAATCCGGGAGGCATGGCTAGCTTCTGCAATTCATAATCCGGAACCGCGATTTCACCCACCGGCTCAAAATTCAGGAACTTCGATCCGGTCGGCGCCTTGGCTTTGACTACCGAGCTGATGATGGTAAGATCGGCGCCCAACTCTTCGGCCACGGCCGCCATCTTGTGCAGAGTGAGCGATACCCCGTTGACATC
>JAGVEU010000459.1 GCA_020057985.1 Calditrichota bacterium
CTGATGAATCATGGTGGCAAGGATTTCTTTGCCAGTGCCACTCTCGCCTCGGAGCAGGATCGATGCCTCAGAGTTTGCAATGATCGGCAGTTTTTCAAGAATATCCTTCATCTCTCTGTTGCGGGTGATAAACATGGTTCCCGACCCACGGGCGGCCAGCGTCTTGACTACTTCCTCTTTCTGCCGTTGCAGCAAATCCAGAGTTCGAGCGTGCGCAAAGGCAACCGCGATGAAGTTTGCCACAGACTGTATCAGCTTTCTCTCATCGACGCCAAACAGGCCCGGCAAGCTGTGATGATCGAGATAGAGTACTCCAATCAGTCGGTCTTGGGATATTAGCGGAACACAAGCGATAGAAAGGATGTTATGCGCAACAACGCTCCTGTAAGATTTCGTCGTTTCGTCCTGCAGCGCATCTTCCACAAACATACCTCTGCGGCGATCATACACCGATTGGATAACACTCTTGCTCAGATTGATGATGTCACTGAGGCTCTCGTGGTCACAGTCAATTGCTGCTTCCACCCGCAAGTTCTTGCCTCCTTCAGTGGTAAGCAGGATCGCTCCCCGTTCAGCGCTCGTTTCATCCAGCGCAAGGCACAACAGCTGCTGCGCAGTTGATTTGTAGTCGGTCACGGTATTGAGTAGTGAGGAAACCTTATGAAATGCGACGTACTTGGGGCGACAAGATTCCGCAAACTCAGTCAACTGGCCGAGAGAAATCTCAATTTCGTTCGCCATCTTGGGATTACGAATCAGCTTTGCCAAGCGAAGCGCCTCGCGCAAGAACCTCAGACGAAGACCGGCTTGCTCCGTCGCTTGGTAATACTTCTCAATCTGAAGAGTGGCGAGCAGAGCATGGAAGTAGAGACCTTCACGAGAGTATCTGCGGAAGGATTCCTTCAGTCGCGAGATATCAACTCCAGCTGAACTCCCTTTCGGACTCGGGAATGCGCGAACGTGACTATTGACTGCCCGAACAAAGACAGCCGCTGACTGAGTAAGGTACTTACGCAACGGCTCTGACTCTGCCACTACGCTCTTGACCTCTTCAGAATAACCGGAGAATAGAAGCAATGAAATGCAGGAACAAGCCCCAAGGAAATTGCCGCATCCAATGTACTCTTTGGTCAACGCGACACACGATTCCGGGCTAACCTTGCGCTCCCGGACAAACTCCACACATTCGCGTAGTTGTCGGGAGTCAAGTGAGTACACGCGATCTTGCGTTTTCTCAAAAATCTTCTCTGCGCGGGATTGCAGGCTTGCAGTCAAATCGGTCTTGCCTTGCCAACAATACAGCGTTCCAAGATACAGCAGCGCTCGGCCCAGGAGCCAAGGTATAGAAATCGAGTCAAAAGCAGCAGTCGCATATCGAAGTCCAAACTCTGCTTCACGGTACCTTCCTCGGCGAAGGTCCAGCCAGCCGACATTCAGGTGATACAAGCCAATGGCTCCGCGGTCACCGCGTACTCGAGACACTTCCAAGTAATTGGCTATTGATCGTTCCGCCTTTTCATATTCCCCGGTGAGCACATAACACGAAAACAGATTCACCTCGATTAGGGCTCCGCGAGAGATGCGCGTGCTTCCGCAGTCCAGCTTCTTGGCCAACGAAAGTAACTTTATCGCTTCCTTGTACTCCCCGCGATCAAAGGAAACCAATCCCAGGTTTATATAGAGTGGGACCAGACGATCGCCGTCGGCCTGCTCGGCAGAATCGCGAATCGCTGTTTGAAGTACCCCATGAGCAGCATCAAGATTGCCCAACGTCCACTCAATACATCCTATGGCGTTCTGGATAACAAGCTCATGAGAAGCGAGTCTGTGACCCTGGGCAATCTTGGCCAGAATCCGCAAGTCCCGCAAGGCGGGCTGTGGCCGACCCTTTTGGTAAACAGTCCACAGCTGCTTCTCCAGGACCTTCAGTCGCAAGTGTGACAAGTCATATGCTGTGGCAATGGCATAAGCTCTGCGGAGAGACCGACTATGCTCTTCCTGATTCTTATCTACGGCAAGCAAACTTGCTTGCTGAAGGTGAACATGGACTTGTTTTGTTGGCGACAATTGGTTTGAGGCTAAAGCCCGCGTGAAACCGTCGCGCGCATCCGCCATGTAACCCAATTGCCGACAACACTCCCCGTATTTCACGCATAGGCAAGCCAGAGCTGTCCCTGGAATTGCGTCAAAATTGCCCTGGAGCAGTCGCTTAAGCAGAATAGCGGCTTTCAGAAGCTGTCCTTGAATCTTCAGCCGCAGAGCTGTGCGGGCGATCTGCGCCCAAGAAATCGCACTTCGTGATACCGAGTATGGTATCGTATTTCCATCCACGCGAGCATACAACTCTTCAAGGTCACGTAGTGAAGGGGAGACATAGAAATGGTCAGCATAGCGTTCAACTGGAGCCTTTGATACAGCGATACGAGCGACCCTGTACTTGTCCCAGCGCGACATAGAACCTGTCCCCTCAAGATCAGTCGCAAGCTCCTCGGGGATGCCCAGAAGCTTGACATCATGTGTCAAAAATTCCTGAAGACCTTTGCGTGAATCGTTCTTCTCTTCTTGCCACATGCGGTAACGGGCTCGGAGCACGTGCCAGAGCAAGTGATTATCATAGCGGGAAGCATCTATCTCAAGTTGGTTTCCGTGTTCGCGAAGTAGGTGACCGAGATTCGCCGGCCGTTCAACATGGTGATAGCGTGAAAGAGAATTGGCAATAGCCACTATACCTTCCATTTGGCGAGAATAGTCTTCCTGAGTGACCTGGAGCTCCTGATAATCTCCGCTGGCTACTTTTCCTAACTGCGCTTCGAGCTTAGAGGGAATATCATGTGCCATGAGAAGCAGCATTACACCGAGAGAGTAGTGGTCTGACTGCGGAAGTACTATCTCGTTTCGCAGAATCTCGGGAGCTATATGCAGAGGCGAACCGAATATCAGGCCCTCCGGCTGCATGCCGCTTGCCGTGATGAGATCGAAATCTGAAAGGAAGACTTTGTACTTTTCGCCCTGGCGGAGAATCCGGAAGTTGTCCCGCTTCAGATCGCAGTGAACGTACCCCATGCAGTGGATGAAATCCACGGCTGAAAATATCTGGAACAAGAGTTCTCGGTAGTTGTGTCGGAACATTTCCGTATCGAGCCCAACACTCTCTGCAAAATACGGATACACAACATGGTACATTCCATCCCGTTCGAACCCGCTGATAGGGGGAAGTATGTTCGGATGTCTAAAATGACAGGCATTGTCAAGACTGCGCTTGAGAAGGCGGCCGCATTCGTCCTGGGAGA
>JAGVEU010000271.1 GCA_020057985.1 Calditrichota bacterium
GCCGGACTTCGAGCCGGAGGAATTCGCACGATGGCCAAGACCACCGGTACTCTTCCGCGCATCATTGATACTGAAGGCCTCGAAGTTCCGATCATCCGTCCCTCCGGCGCCAATATCATTGAACAGGTCAAGATTTTTCGATATTTCTTCAAGCGAAAGCCGCAGGCGATTGTTATCGAGTGTATGGCGGTCAATCCTGAGTATCAGTGGATCTGCGAGCACAAGTTTGTCCATGCTACGGTCAGTGTTATCACCAACTGCCGCCTCGACCACATTCTCGAAATGGGGCCATCCATCGAGAACATAACGCGATCCTTGTGCAACACACTCCCCAAGAGCGGCATAGCATTCACGAGTGAAGACAAAATGTTCTGGCTGATGCGGAGACAAGCGCGAAGAGTGGACTGCAAGCTATACCAAGCTGACCAGGATAGCGTGTCCTATTTTGAGCTTGGCGGCTTCGATCATATTGAACACGCGGACAATGTCGCGCTCGCTTTGGCCGTTTGCGAGCATTGCGGAGTGCCCAGAGATACTGCGCTTGAAGGAATGCATCGCAGCCATCCCGATGCCGGCGCTTTGCGAGTCTATGAAGTTGAGCAGAACGGCAAAGTTGTACAGTTTGTTCATGCTCTCGCGGCCAATGATCCTGAATCCACGCTTGCGATCTGGCGGAAGATGAAGCACCTAACCACGGATTTGGGTAGCGTCTTTGTGCTGCTGAATACTCGCGCCGATCGCTATGACCGCACGATTCAACTGCTTGAAATGATTCAGCAGGGGATGCCTAATGAGTATGATTTCCTCTTTCTCATGGGCGAGCGAGTCAGTCGAGTCTTCGATAGCCTGCCCCGCTACGGTATTCATCAGGACAAGGCTGTTAAAATGGGGATTGTTCCACCTGAACGCACTTTTGATGAGGTCTTCAAACGAGTCGAGAATGTGGGCACAGTATTCGCCATCGGCAATGTCGGCAAGGGTGGACTTGATATCGCCAGGCATTTCGCATCGAAAAAACGAACGCGCAAACTTCACACGAATAACAAATAGTAAAAAGTTGAAAGCGCACATTATTCGCCGAGCCATCGCTCATGATTGAATTAACTATTGGACTCGGTGTTCTCATTAGCCTCGTGTTTCACGAGGTTTTCGGTGCTGCCGCCGGTGGCATTGTCGTGCCGGGCTACATCGCCTTGCACTTGCATGAGCCACTCCGCCTTGTGGGAACGCTGATCGTTGCCTTTATCACGTTTCTTGGAATCCGAGTTGTCTCCCGCTTTGTGTTTGTCTATGGTCGTCGCCGCATGGTGTTGGCTATTTTGCTCGGATTTATTTTCGGCTATCTCAGTCGGCAGATTATTCTCTATGATGCGCTGGTCGCCGACATCCGGCTTGAGGCGATCGGCTTTATTATTCCCGGACTCATTGCGAACTGGTTTGAGCGGCAAGGAGTCATCAAGACCATTGCTACCATGATGATTGCGGCGCCGTTGGTCAGGATTCTGGTCATGATCTTCACGGACGGAGTGATCTACCATGCCCTTTAGACCATCACTTCGTTCTATATGGACGCTGATTCTGTTGGCAGTCCTCTGCAGCTCGCTTTATGTATGGTGTGAGCAAAGCCGGGTCACGCAGAGAATGCCTTACTATAACGAAAAGCTTGAGGCGGCAAAGCTCATGGATCGAGCATTGCGAGTCTTCGAGGAGACGCAGATCGTCAAGGGAGTGTTTGCCGATACAACTTCCACCTATGCAGACCGGCGCCTTGACGTTGTGATCGGCCAGCAGTTCTCGATCATCACAACGGATCTTGGCTATTTTGAGACAAAGCTCGCCTCTGCCAACCCGAATTTTGCGGCGGTTGCCGTGGATCTGCTGAAGCAAGCGAGGGTTGAGAAGGGGGATCTTATAGCAGTCGGATTCTCCGGTGACTATCCGGGACTGAACATTGCCGTGCTTTGTGCTTGCGAAGTTCTGGGAGTGACTCCTGTAACGATCACCTCAATCGGCTCTTCATGGTGGGGCGCTAACGACCCTGAGTTCACTTGGCCGGACATGGAGAAGTTGCTCAATAACAAGGGCATCGTTCATTCAAGACCCGTTGCCGCTTCGCTCGGCGGCCGTGAGGACATGGCCGTAGGTCTCTCCGGTGTCGGTGTTGATCTGATGACAGCCGCCGCCAAGCGCAACGGACTACCGCTTATCCTTGAAAAGAATCTGCCCGCTTCCATCGCCCAGCGCTATCGTAGTTACCAGTCATCGGCTTCAGGAAAGCGCTATAAGGCCTATGTGAATGTCGGTGGTGGACTTGCGAGTCTTGGGCATCAGGATAATGGCAAACTCATTCGGAGTGGATTCAATGGCCACCTGCCAGTTCAGAATTATCCGGCGCGCGGCGTTGTACATCTCTTCAATTCGGATAATGTTCCCGTCATCAATCTTTACGATGTCTCGTCTCTCAGCCGTGAATTCGGTCTTGGCTTGCCGCAAGACCCATTGGCTGCTGTTGGGCTGGGGACCGTTTTCGTTTCCGAGCGCTATGATCTGCGCGTCGCCACAATTTCTGCGGTTCTCGCATTAATTATACTCCTCATTCTGGTCAAGCTCGATTCACGTCTCTTCAAACTGCGTGAAGAGGGAGTTGATCCCGACACACTCGTATAGCCTTGCAACTTTCGTCGAACAACTTGCGGATATCGAAATGTCCAAACTGAAATCCACCACAATTATTTTCTTATCGCTGCTGTTTGCCGGTATTGTGCTTGCAGAAGCGACTACTGTTTTTCGCTTCGTTGCCCCGACACGGTTCGAACAGAAAGTCAACTTCAACGTCGCCGGAAAAATCCGTGATTACTATTTGTTAGAGGGTACTGGTCAGATTGAGGTTCAGGTTAAGGGTCCGTGCCAATTGAAGGTACTGTCGAGAATTGTTATGCCACGCAACGACGACAAGCCAAGCTATCACTTCCTCGGTAAACGCAAAGGTTCTTTTGAGTCGTTTACCTTCGAGCATTCGACAGTCGTTTCTGACAGCACAACTTTCGCCGACTCAGCGTCGGTCAAAATCAGCGAAGATCGCAACAAAGTAATCTCAGTGCCGGCGGGTGATCAGACCTACCTATTTCACCTGCGTCCGTACTCGAAGGATAGAATCTATATCAGCTTCGCGCATACCGTAAATGTCGCGCCGAAGCCGAAACTGGCCGCCGCTATGACGCCCATCGAGTTTTCAGCGCAAGTGGCTCTGCTCTCCAACGAGAAAATCCAAACTTACTATCGAATCGGCCACGGCGAAAAGGTTTCACTGAAGCTCATCGGCCCTGCGACGCTTAAAGGCTTCTGTCGGATCGAATATGATGTCAATATGCTGGGTGAACAGAAATGGCGGTTGCAGGTCAATGAAGACGACAAGATCAAGGCAACGTATCCGTTTTCGGCTCCCAAGAGTCAAGTAACAACGTATGTCGAAAAGAACACTCTTGTTCCGAGTCGGGCTGAGACTTTCTTCATGGATGTTCCTTCAGGCGAGCATCTCTATGAGTTTACCTTGCCGGAGAATCATCGCACAGTCCTGTTGAAATTCTCAATCCCCAAGGACGAAGACGAGCGGCAATGATCTCGCCATTCCTTGAAAGCCCTCCGCCGAGCAGGGTTAAGGTCCTCCGCAACCCTGCCGGAACCTCAGTTCTTGCGACGCTTCTGCTACTGGCACTTATCGCTCTTCCGGCTCAGGCAAAAAAGCGTGCGCTTCCGGCAGTTGAATGGGGGCTTTCTGTTTCCACAGCAGCAGTTTACAATGACAACGTATTGCGACTTTCTGATCGCGATCGGAATCAGTTCCTGGATAGTTCATCCATATTTCCTGATCCACTTAAGTCAGCAGACGATATCGAGAACGAAACCAGCATTAGGCCGTCTTTGCGTTGGCGCGCCCCGTTTTCATTGATGGCGAGCGCACAGTACACTTTCAAAGCAGTGACACGAGTGCGAAACTGTTTCACGAATTATCAGACGCACACCTTGACTCTTGGAGTTCGACCTCGTGTTCAAGGGTATCGTTGGGCAGTTCAATTTCGAGCCTTTACGATTCCATCGTTCTATCTTCGCGCCTATCGCGACCGTGACTTTAACGAATACCATGCCGCTCGGTTTGCCAACCGGGATTACAGCGGAACTCTGAAGTTTCGCCCAATCAACCGTCTATGGCTGGAAGCCGGCGCTGGCTATTCCACGTACTATTACAACCGCAAGTTTACCGAGTACGATAGCGAGGTCAAGGAATATTCAGCAGGCGCAACTTATGAATTGCCAAAGCATATTATCTTTGAAGCTAATTATGCCCGCAATCTTTCCGAAAACGTCGGCAAGAATCAGGTCAGTGCGAATGCTGTCAATCCCATAGATCCAACCGTGGATACGGAGTACGGAGATTCAGACTTCAACGAAGACGATTTCTCCGGAAGAGTTTCCACATGGTTGCCGTGGGTCATGTTCGCCCGCACCGATATATCTCTTGAAGTTAGGCATCGCCGTCGTGTCTATACCACTGACCGAGCCCTCAGCTTAGATCCTTTCCATCGCGGCAGACTTGATCGCCGCACTGCGATTACTCCCGGCCTCACCATCGTTGTCACACGCAACCTCGATGTCAACGCTTCCTTCACTTACGAAGAACGACGCACGAGTTCCGACCATCCGACCGTTTCCCTCGCCAAAAATTTCATAAAACGAGAGTACGTCGTTACTCTCATGTACGCCATCAGATAGCATTTCCCCGAGATCCTGAAAGAGAGGCATCCTCGGTTTTCCTAAGCACAAGATACTGAACAGGTGTGCCTCTGTCAAGAGAAAAATTGATTATTTGTGCAAGTGACGTTGTGGCTTGAGTTTGGGATTCTGGAGGTTGCTGTCGTGATTTTTGGAACAAGTTACATTCAAAGAACTTCGCAGATCGTGGAGAATGGTGCATGGTGCAAGGGTGCGAACTTGAAATATGGAGTTACGATTTTGAAGAGGAGAGGCAGAGGAGGAAAACCTGAAAGCTGAAACTTGAAACCTGAGAGGCGAGGCATAATTTGGACTTGGTCGGCACTCAACCCCCCTACCCCCCAAGCGAGTTGGGGGGTTTATTGTCCAATGCGTTTGTCTTTCATTCACACTCGGCGAGAAGCAGGGAATTGCTCATTTCACCCCCC
>JAGVEU010000515.1 GCA_020057985.1 Calditrichota bacterium
GCAGGCAATCGCGAGGGATTCACCGACGGTGATAATGCGTCTCATGTTTTCGAGATCGTTCTGCGCGGCTTGAATCAGGTCTTGGGCTGTGAGCATGAGCGTTTATTTCCCGATACAGAATTTGGAAAAAATGCGATCCAAAATTTCTTCGCCGACCGTTTCGCCGGTGATTTCGCCAAGGGCGTTGAGGGCGTCGCGGAGATCGGAGGCCAGAAGGACGGAAGAGCCCCCCTTTTGTCCCCCCACTAAAGTGGGGGGAGAATCAGACCGTTTCCCCACTTCAGTGGGGGCGAAGAGGTCCTGTGCGCGACATAGGCAGTCAAGGGCGCGGGTGAGGGCGTCGTGATGGCGTGTTTCTGTGACTACGATTTCTTCATTGCCGATGTCTTGCCCCAACACGAGCGGGGGAAGAGCATTCAGAAGTTTTTCGATGCCGGTGCTTTTCAAGGCTGATACGCGGAATTCAGCGACATTGGACACAGCAAGCTGTGTCGCTACCGGCTGACATAAATCCACTTTGTTCAGGACCAATACCGTATCTTTATCAGAGAGTAAGGCAAGCGTCTCGGCTTCGGGCCAGTGTGGATCGCTCTCGTCAACAACAAGCAAGACGATGTCGGCAAGCTCGATGGTGCGGCGGGTGCGGGCAATGCTCTCGCTCTCGATTGCACCGCTGCTTTTGCGAATTCCGGCGGTGTCTTGCAAAATCAGTTCGAGACCCTGTATCTCGATTCTGGCCTCGACGACATCGCGCGTTGTTCCATGCTCGGGGCTGGTAATGGCGCGATCTTCTCCCGCGAGCGCATTCAGCAGTGTGGATTTACCCGCGTTAGTGGCTCCGATAATGGCAATCCGCAACCCCTCTCGCACAAGTCGCCCGCGTTGAAAGGTGTCACACAAGGCTTGGGCTTCTTGAATGACTTGATTCAGAGTCTGCTCCCGTTCTGTCAAGGTTTGAAACTGGACATCTTCTTCTGAAAAATCCAATTCAAGCTCAATCAAGGCCAGCAGATCGAGTAAGCGGGATCGCATGGCACGGACTTTCTCTGACAGTCCCCCCGCGAGTTGTCTTGCCGCAGCGCGTCCGGCACGATCGGTGCGGGCATGGATGAGTTCGGCGACGGCTTCCGCCTGCGCAAGGTCAAGTTTGCCATTCAGGAAGGCACGCTCGGTGAATTCGCCGGGGCGGGCCATTCGCGAGCCGTTTGCAAGAATAAGCTGCAAGACCCGGCCTGCTGCATATCTTCCTCCGTGGCAGGAGATCTCAATCACGTCTTCGCCGGTGTAGGAATGCGGAGCCTTGAAGTAGGTGACGATGGTTTCGTCTATGAGTTCGTCTTTCAGGAAGATGCGGGAGAATCGAGCAGAACCCCCCTTAATCCCCCCTTGCAAGGGGGGGTTAGGGGGGGTAAGGGCATCAGCAATCTCCCAAGCCTTCGCTCCGCTGATCCGCAACACGGCAATCCCACCGATTCCGGGCGGGGTGGCAAGAGCAGTGATGGTGTCAGATGGGGCAAACAAAACAACAAACTTCAAACTACAAACTTGAAACAAAGAAGCAATAAAAATGCTAACCTATCGTTAATTAACTGAGCTCTTTGCCTTCAATGATTCTTTTCCTTCACGCGCGCGCGTATCCCTTTGATGACGTCCGGTAGAATAAGTTGCGTGGCCATATTTACAAGAAACTTGGGCAACGGTATTCCCGGATCCGACAGCGCTGTGTACACGGCAAGGGTTTTTTCGCCACGGGAAAAGAGTTCCCAAGAACCTTCGTTAGCGCGTAAGTCTCCTCTGATCTGCGTCCAACGCGTCGTGTAGTTCACGTTATCATGCACGGTGCGGAGAATGTAGCGCTTGTCGCCGAGGGGCAGGGGAAAGTCCAGGCAATTGTACAGATAGATCGTGTCCGAGACGGCGATGTCCTGCATGTTGGCGCGCAGAATCGGCTCGGCGGTGCGTAAATTGGCGATTTCCGCAATTTTGTCAAGCACCTCCGACTTGACCATAAAACACTCCCGGAAGCGCGGCATGAATTCCGTGTAATGATTGTAGTCATTCAGCACGGCCCATACCTGCTCGATGGGAGCATCTATGATCCCCACAGCGTTGCCTCTCCGGGTTGTCGTGCCGCGAATCCGCTGCAAATCTACGACGACCTCGCCACGCTCAACCCGCGACAAACCCTCGCTGCTCTGCCAATCCATGCCCCAAAGGCCGGACGCCATACACAGGCAGAAAGCCACAAGACCTATTCTGAACCGAAAACTCACTCTTTGACCAATAAAACGTTGACTGCCTTGACGACGACCCGCACCGAATCGCCCGGCCGGATGTCCATTTCATGCATTGAATCCAAAGTCATGACCGAACTCATAAGCGAGTCGGCGGGAATCTGAAGATTGATCTGACACATGAGCGTGCCCTTCTTGATTTCCGTCACTTTGCCGATGATGTGATTGCGTGCGCCGTACTTCATGGTGTTGCTCCTTGATGTTTAATCATTTTCCCACGACTTCAGTGGGGGGGGGTTATTCGACAATTCGCAGGATTTCCCAGTGCTGGGAGCCGGCGGTGATGTATGGAGTGATGGCGTGCGAATACTTCTTCAGCGGATCGCTGGTCATGACCCGATGTGAGGCATGGAAATCCTCAATCGTTTTGAAGACATACTCGCAGATGATGTGTGAGGGCGATGGGCCGACGTGTCCGACCAGAAACCTCATACTGACCGGCTTGACTGCGTCGGAGTGCGCGAAGCCTTCCTTGGCCCACGCGATGACGATGTCCAGGGCTTCCTTCTGCTTGCCGAAAGGAACGGTAA
>JAGVEU010000100.1 GCA_020057985.1 Calditrichota bacterium
ATGGGGATGATTCAGCCCGGAATGCATTCAATCCTATGGGATGGTTCTTTGTGCGCTTCTGGAATGTACATGATTCGTATGCAAGCTGAAGACCGTGTGATTCTGCGGAAGATGCTGTTGATGAAATAGTCTCTCACTTGGAGTTTACCCCAGAAACTGGACAGTCGGACGTGTCACGTTAGTACATTGGGGCGGGTTTGTTTTTGTTTATACTGATTCCCAAAAGTATTACGGCATTTGAATCCGGTTGAGTTTGACAAGCCTTCACCCAGCTCGGCGAGCATGTTGTTCCCGCTGGGAACGTCAACGTTTTGGCTTGGGTCAATTCCGATTCCCGCATCGGAGAAATCGCCACAAAGTTGGGAATCACGCCGTTGTGATCCAGGCCCACATGCATTTTAACCCCGCTTTGGGTCAGCGAAATTCGGGCCCACTTGAACAATGTGGCACAGGTATCCATCTCGGTCGCATCGAGCAGAAACAGCCGAGCCCGAAACCGAAACGGATGAGCTGGCGACACCACCCGACATTGCTGATACAACCGGACAAACACCTGCATCATCACCTGCCAAGGGCGGTGGTGGTTGGTGTAGGAGACGGTGCTGTCATCTACGCTCCCGATCCCCAATCGCTGCAGGAAGGTTTTCCGACCCTGAAACGACGTCTGAAAATCCACGAGACTGCTGCACCGCGTAAGCAAAATCAAGAGCAGACAGTTCAAATGAGACCAGCAACTGGCCACCTGAACCCTGTAATCACCCCCACACGCGGCCACCACGCGCGCAAACCCCGGACGCGACAATAACGCTTGCAGTTGTTAAAAAATTGTACTACCTTTCGACATATGGTACTTCTTGAAAGTATAGTCATTCCCGAAAGTAAGTTGCGCTGCCGATCTTGTCTCCCTCCGTTGACGGGGGGACTAAGGGGGGTTCTTGATGACAACTTACTTTCGAGAACCACTATAGGTTGCGATGTTGCTTGCCGAGCCGAGCTATTACTAGCCAGCACCGTCCTCGGTGCTGGTCCGAAACCAGGCCGGAATCCGTGATCGCAACGCACTTTCGGGAAGAACTATAGCTTGAGACTCCGGAAAGTTAACTTGGTTTGGATAAGTACTCCAAGATATAGCTATTCCCGAAATCCTTCCGACATGCACGCCGAGCAGGGTTAAGGTCTTCCGCAACCCTGCCGGAATCTCTTGTCGGATTGTTTTCGAGAACAGCTATAACTACGCTCCGCGAGTTCCTTAAGCTATTTCTTTTCAAGGACTTCACTTAATCCCAACAGTGAGATGGCATTGCCCCTACCACCCCGCAAGTAAGGGGCTGAATGTAGGAATAACACTTATCGGAGCAACTGTGACTTTAGCAGAAGAAAGACAAGAGCGCACATTTTTCGGTTTTGGAAGCGGCTATTGGATGCTGTGTGGCATCGAAATGTTCGAGCGCCTCGCCTATTTCCTTGTCCGTAGCGTCGTGGCTGTTTATATTATGCAAGCCGATGAACCGGGCGGACTGCATTTTACTGCCGCGGAAAAAGGAACGATCTTCGCCTGGTGGTTTGTCTTTCAGTCGGTGCTGCCGATGTTCACCGGCGGATATGCGGATCGTTACGGCTACAAGAAAACGATCTTCTTCTCCGTCACGATGAACATTCTGGGCTATCTGATGATGGCCTATCTGACGACGTTCTGGGGCTTCTTCTCAGGGGTATTGGTCTTAGCAACAGGAACGGCGTTCTTTAAGCCGGGCTTGCAAGGCTCGCTGGCACAAAACCTGCACAAGAATAATTCGTCAGTGGGATGGGGAATCTTCTATTGGATTGTGAATGTCGGATCAGTAATCGGTCACGCCATAGCGGGGATTCTGCAAAAAGGCCCCGGTTGGAAAGCGATCTTCATTTCGGCGGCGGCCTTCACCGCAGTCAACTACCTGATGCTGCTGACGTTCAAGGATTTTGCATCGGGCGCCTCCAAGACAGAAAATCCGCTGCAGGTGTTCGCGCGCACAATGAAGAACATCTTCGAGCCAAGATTGATCACCTGGCTGCTGATCATGTCCGGCTTCTGGCTGATGATGTATCAGCTTTGGGATCTGCATCCGAATTTCATCAGCGACTGGACGGACACGTCCGGCGTGGCGGCGGTGATTCCTGATTTCATGTCGCGCATGACCGATCGTGGAATGCAGGTCTTTCAGCAGAACATGCTGATGCTCAACTCGATCCTGATTGTGGCCTTCATGATTCCCGTCTCGTGGCTTGTGCGGCGCATGAGAACTCTGGAAGCCATGGTGATCGGAATGCTCATCGCTACTTGCGGTATCGTTGTCGCCGGTTTCACTGCCAGTGGCTGGGTATTTTTGTCGGGTGTGCTGTTCTTTTCATTGGGCGAGATGTTGACCGGGCCGAAAAAGAATGAATATCTCGGATTGATTGCGCCTCCCGGAAAGAAAGGTCTCTATCTCGGATATGTCAATATTCCAGTCGGGATCGGTGGCTTTTTAGGATCAAAATTAGCGGGGTATTTGTACGGCCACTTCGGAGACAAGTCTGTATTGGCGCAGAAGTATCTCTTGCAGCATACAGCATTAGGAGAAGGTAAAATCTGGGATGGGAATCCGGATCAATTGACCACACTGCTCGGTGTGGCACGCACAGAAGCGATGACCAAGTTGCAAGAAGTGACCGGAATGAATGCAGTTCAATCCACCCAGCGACTCTGGGACATATATTCGCCGCACCTGTATGTTTGGATTCCCTTTGCCGTGATCGGAGTCATCGCGCTAATTGCTTTGATCGTTTTCGCGCGAATGGCTAAGCGGTGGTCAGATATGAATGCGTAAGATTCCTGTTGCAGAACCCCCTTTGTCCCCCCTTACAAGGGGGGATTTACTCATGGCGCAACGGCAATCACGCGATAGAACATGATCGGCGATGCGGTGATGTCTATTATCGCACTCGTGTCTGGGGCAGCGACGGAAAGGTAACTTGAGAAAGAACCATCGGAACTCGTGTCGTAGTGGATTCTGTACACCGATGCCCCTGAAATCGAAGTCCAGCGCAGTTGAATTTGTTCCGCACTGACCGGACGAATTGTGAGCACGGGAGTTTCAAGTGCGCCAGACACATAGCGCAGATTCGCATCGTCGTACCAGAGCAATCCACTTCCCAATTTGTAGAGACACGTACGCAGCGCGGTTGCATTGGCGGGGACCTCCGCGCGCAGCGTGATCAAACTCCAATCGCCTGCTACCGAATCAGTAGAGGCTCCGGTTACCTCAGAGAGATGTGGAGTGTTCGGAGTCGTGTCCGGGCTTGCATACCAACGGATGCCGAGCAGCGGTTGCGCCGATCCCTCCACATGACACCAGACGCGGAACTCAACAGCAGTATCCGGCGGCACCACACAGTAGATGTGCTTGCCTTCTGTGGACGAGCCAATGCCGCGCAGAGTTACATCGCTTCCGAAACGATAGGCATACCGGCCATGACGATAGTGAGTTGTATCCTGTCCGTCACCTACTGACGGTGATCCGGAGAGCGGCGACCAGCAAAGATTGTATTCGAGGATTTCGGCGTGGCCATCCGGCGAGGTCCAATACACAACTGTATCGCGTGCTTCAAAAGCGCCGTTGTGCGGATAGGAAATATTGCCTTGCACTTCCCACGCGACAAAATCCTGATACATCTCGTCCATCGTTTGATAGATCGCTTGACCTGATGCTACATAGTCATCGAGCATGGTCAACAGCGAATCCCACGCGCGGAACTCCGCGTAGTCAATACCGCCGCCGGACTTGAATTCGTAGTCATGCACGGTCAAATAGCAGACATTAATCCGCTCCGGATCACCCGCCAGCCAGTTCTCCTGCATCAAGGAATCCACGAGCGCGAAGCTGACATTCTCATTGGGGTTCATGCGACCTGAAACCGCGCCGTCCGGCAACAGCGCCATCGCACCGTTGTAATACGAGTCCAGCACTCCGCCCTTGTAGTCGTTCGTCAAATCGTGACCCACTCGCCATGGATTGACGGAGGTTGCCCAAGCATGTCCACCGGTTGAACCGCCGGGGGGATGCATGTTGTTCCATCCGGTTACCCATTCATAGCCGGTCGCGGAGAGCGCCGGTTCCCACCGCAAATTCAGGTTACGACTCCACAATCCGCACACTCCGCGAATCTCTTGTCCGGTCACCGCCACCATGGTATCGTGGCGACGATCGGCAGAGAGGGCATACTGAGCGTAGGTCAAACTGGCCTCAGCGATATTGTCTTCGAGATAGGGCGGACAGAATTTGTCCCGAAAGCCAACGCCGTCAGCAGGATAATGAATGTGAGTTCCGATGTGAACGACTTCGGGATGCAGAACCATGTACGGCGCTGATCCGCGAACTCCGACTCCACCCCAAATCGGTGTGCTCAGGGCATTTCCCAAACCCATTTCGAAGGTGATCTTCGCTCCATGCCGGGCAAACACCGTCATCAGGCTGTCCATGACCAAACACGTCGAAAGATAGTCCTGTTGCCCATTGGCCGTGCAGGGCCGATTCGTCTGCGGCTCGTTATGCAGTTGGAGGCCAATCCGCAACAGCCCGTCCGCCTGCGAACAGACCGGCAGGAGCATCAAGGCCGCAACCGTCATTTGCCACAAGAAATTCTGTAGTCTTTGAGTCATTTTTCCTCCGCACTTTGAACGCAGCCCTACCGCGCCAAACAGCTGTCATCCTGAACAAGGTCCTCCGCCGTGAAGGATCACTGAGAGTGCGATAGCAAGAGTCTGCGAATTCATTTGGACTAACTTTCAGTGATCCTTCAGGATGACAAAAAGGGTTCTTCTAATTCCTAATTA
>JAGVEU010000142.1 GCA_020057985.1 Calditrichota bacterium
ATTTCTCGTAGTCCTTCGCCTCAATCAGCTTGCGAATCTCCTGAATCATCGCTCCGTGAATGGAGACTTTGCCGAGCGTCATCTTGATTCCGTTGAATTCGGGCGGATTGTGCGAACCGGTGACCATGATTCCGCCATCGGTCTGA
Source organism: Calditrichota bacterium (assembly GCA_020057985.1). Taxonomy (GTDB): domain Bacteria; phylum Electryoneota; class RPQS01; order RPQS01; family RPQS01; genus JAGVEU01. Next base: position 147 of record JAGVEU010000142.1, read on the forward strand.
AGATGCGAAATCGAAAAATACAGCACCGGCGTCGGGCACATGCCGACATCCGTCAGCGTCACACCACAGGAGCGCAGGCCGTCTTTCAAATCATTGGCAATCCGCTCGCTGGAAAGCCGTCCGTCGCGCCCGATGGTCAGCCGTGTGGCTCCCTTGCGCCGAATAAACGTGCCGATGCCTCTGCCAAGTTCAACAACGACATCCGACTGCAAGTCTTCGGCAACGACTCCGCGGATGTCGTATTCTCTAAAAATGTTGGGATTGATGCTCATGGTATGGAATGAAATTTGCTATTTTAAGTTTGTGGTTGTTCCGTTCGTGGCAACATTGACATACTGCTGATGCTAATGAGAGTGACCAATACTTATTAGCTGAAGGTGGAGTTTCGGCACATTAGGCAGAAAGGTGTCAGTCTATTGAGCCGTGTCCAAATGATCTTGTGAAGCAAATTAGGAATCAATGTCGTCAAATATGTTTCGCTCCATGAAATCTTGCTCAACGAGTTCCTCATCTTCGTGATAGGATTCATTATCTTCATCAGGCACATGAAAATCCTCCATCAATCTATCAATTGCATCTCGGACCTGTGTGCGAAGTCCCATGCATTGAGCGTAGGCGTTGTCGTTCTTTCCTTTGAATTCATTCGCATATTTCATGAGTGCACTGTCTAGGTTGTAGAAGCGGTCTTCGGGATTGACGTCGGGGTAGTAAGATGCGTCGAGTTCCTCTTCAATGAGTTCTGGCACTCTTGGCAAGAGCGTCCTGTGGACTCTGTCAAGAATACTTTGGATCTCCGGCTCAACAAGCAATTCGCGTGACTGAGTCAATATAAGAAAATCTGCGTCTGGTTCGACAATAGCACGACGACGAACATAGCTGACAAATGCCTGCCTCACTGCCTCAGGCAGCAGCTCCAATTGATGAAAGCGATGCAGGAGACGTACAGGCGCTGAATAGAACGGGAACTCCGGTTTCTGCATGAGGTCTGTTAGCAGCAACGGATGGGTATCGAGGTACTTAGCGAGGAACACTCGACCGCAGCGCGATGAAAGGAAAATGAACAGTGTCTCTCTATCTTCAAGCTCCCCAAGGCGAGCCATTACTCGCAGATATTGATCCTCGGGTATTACTACCCGCACATTTTCCAACGCCGGAACACCACAGGCAATCTCATTTACCAATCTCCCTATCCGAGTGCCCGAAAGGTATATGCTAAATAGTTCCGGGTCCGATGATATGAGTGTAGCGAATGCATCCGCAATGGTCGGATGCTTGAATGTCCATGTCTGAATAGTGCCAGTGACTATCAGTTTAACAAGACAGCCGTTCAGAGCATTGAGAGCTTTCCGAATCCCAGATTCGGTCCCACCTAGCAACTTCCTTGCCTTGCGTTCATCTCTTGTGAGTTCTTTTCGCGCTGGAAGCGTGCCACCATTCATGAATATTAGCGCCAAAGCGGACTTTGACTCATCATCCAGATTGCCCAATACGCCGACCAAGATTTGAGCACGATCTTGCACGAACTTTCGAACTCCAAGGCGAGTCAATAATCGTCCTTGAGTAAACGTTGGGTCGCCAAGCCTTCGACAAATTTCAGGCACAAAATCGGGGTGGTCAACCACTTCAGGCAAGAAACGTTTTATCTGCTTACGAAAATTGAGGCTCTGTGTTCCAAGCTTGATGTGATTATAGAGAATCTGAGCCCGCTCGAGTTTCGTCAGGTCCTGCACATTGATCAGCACTTGCGAATCTTTCAAGAGTGGAAATTCACTTGCTTTTAAGTCCTCTTGTGCAGCATTAAAAATATAGTCGCGAGATGTAAAAACAATCTTCGCTCCATTCCTCACCGCTGCACGAACATGAGGCAAAGCGGCGTTCCACTTGTAGACTAACTCTGGAAGATATTGAGTCTGCCCAAATGCATCATCAACCCAAAAGAACTGTTTTGGTTCGCGCGGATTCCAGTGCGAAACAAACTCGTCGCCATGACGTATCTTAATCGCCATACAACCGAAACGATCAATCGAGCCCACGGCCAGTGTTGACGCTATCATGGACTTACCAGACGCTGGCTCTCCTAAGAGGATCACGAAACCATGTTCGCTTATGGCATTTGCGCTCTGAATGTATGGTTTGGTAACAACAAATTTTGTAAGATCGTCACTCAAAGATATGAGGATCTCCGATGCCTGCTCATATGCTCTTGTATCTATTATCTGAGTCAAGTCACCCAAACCATATACACGTGGAACCAGCATTCGGAGGCGACTTGATTCGCGAATCTTACTGCATAGCCATTCATTACCAAAAACTAAACACTTGTTAATTCCTCGAATCTTTTCGAAGGTGTGCCTTATCTCCCCTTCATTGCGAGCGGAAACCTGGCGATTGGTTATTAGCAAATAATTGTCCGCAAGTCCGCGTTTTGCCAGGGACTTAGCCTTTTCGATCTCGTTGGCGACGCTGCCCAGTGTGAGCGAGGCGGTGGGATTGGAAGAGTGCTTGCACTGGATCACAAAACTACCATTCATTTCGCCCGTAGTAGCATCTTTCCACGTACCTTGGAACGCGCCGTCACGCCCTGCATCATTCATGGGCATGAATTGTTGTACCGTCTGGCCCAATACCACACTGGTCACTGTTCCGCACAGGTCTTGGAAAGCTTTCCAACCAAGAGTGTGAAGTGAGAAATCCTTCTCATGTGCCTGTGCGTATCCGATTTGATGTGGAGTCAATTTAATGCTCCTCACGGTATCTTCGCCTGTATGTTTGACGTTTTGCATCGTCAATGTACGTCTTCCAGTCACTTGCGGTATAAGAGCGTTGTAGTCTAAGTGTAACGCGAACAGAATGTTTAAACGATTCCCTCACTCCGCGCACTAACTTCTTTGTGCCCCACCGGTCCAGAAAAGGCGTTTCATACTCACTTCTCCACCCCATACCGCTCCATGCATCTCTCAGCGCGTGATACATCAGCCGTTTCCCTCGCGGCCGGGCATTTCTTTGATGGAGACGGCGAATTCGTCCTGCGGATTGCCTTGAATTATACTGGACGGCTATTGTCTAAAGACAGAAGGACACACTGATACTGATCATTTCAATTACTTCGGCGCAGCTTTGCGGTAGAAGTAGTGGCGTTTTAGCCATTTCGCAGTTCCGTCAAGACCAGGAAACATGACACGCTCAGTAACATTCATTTGGTCAAGTCTATCTCGAATTTCCGGTTTTAGATCTCCTGGAATAACAAACTTATTATAGAGGTGATGTTGTTGTTCCAACCAGTCGCACATTATTGTTTCCGGCATAGGCATCACCGAAAACAAAGCGTACTGATTAACAATTTGGTCGTCGATCGCGGACGGTTCGAAAAACATTGCATAAACGTCATTACCTGCGAGTTCTTTGAGATCAGAAAATTTTTCGATCTTGTTTTTAATCAAGTCCACAGTCAGAATTCTTGCATCATGCTCCTCTAAAACACCCCTTAGTACTGGTGAGAGCAATGAATTTGCGGCTAAATAATCCACCGCCCATAACGCGCCGTCTTTGTCTAAAGATGTTAAGTCTGAAGTGGCAAAATGCAGTGCTACTGTTGGCGAGACAGTCCAGTCCAATATTCTGGTTGGAAGGTTGTGGTGTTGTGCAACAGATAGCCAATGCAGGAATGGTTCTTCGTTGCCAAAGTCTCTATGAGCGTACTTTTTGAAATTCCTAAAAATAGGAGTTTCAACAGCAGCAGCATGCTTTCCGTCAGCCCCAGTTCGTTGTAGCGATGTCGTAAGGTGGAATTCTTTGAGGTCAAGTCCGCGAAAGGCATGTCGGGCTCTACCCTTATTGTGTTCAGGCGTCAAAAAACGACCAAGTATTTCCTGCAAGTCATTCCAATCCCGCAACGATTGCTGTTTATTCATTTTGCAGTCGTTGCACTTGAAAGTCTCAGGATCTAGTGAATAATGTGACATGAGATTCAGTTTTTCAAAATAGACCATAACCTCTCAGAAAATGACAAAGTATTAGTCCGGCCAAGACTATGAGCGTTGGTACTAACGGGCTACAACTTCTTCCACTCTTCCCGCGTAATCTTATAAACGCCATGCGGACTACCCTTGTACGTAGTGCCGCGGTCGAAGCTCATGCCGTTGCGTTGGGCGACGCGAATCGAAGGTGAGTTTTCCTGGACGATCAGCGAGATGATGTGCGGAACGGGATAATTGTGAAAGCCGTAATCGCGGGATGCGCGTGCCGCTTCGGTGGCATAACCCTTGTGCCAATGCTCGCGGACGAACAGATAGCCGACTTCCATTTCCAGCACACCGTCCACCACTTGCGGTAGCAGCCCGCATTGGCCGACAAATTCGCCGCTCGACTTCAGTTCCCACGCCCAGAAGGCATAGCCAAATTCTTCGTAGCGAGTTAGTATTTTGTCGAGCCAACCCTGGGCTTCCTCGCGCGTCATGACCTTCGGATAATAGCGCATCGTCTCCTCGTCGCACAGAATTCGGCAGAGAGAATCCAAATCACTCTGCACAATTTTCCGCGCGGTCATGCGCTCCGTTTCAAGGATAACGCTCAATTCACTAACTTGGCCGTGAGTGTGATCTCCGCCGTTTTCAGCAAACGCGAGATCGGACAGCCAACTTTTGCACCGTCCGCAATTTTCTGGAAATCCTCTTGCTTCGCTCCGGGAATCTTGGCCGTTGTTTCAAGATGAATTTTTGTCACGGTGGGGCCAGCGGGAAGCATTTCGAGGGTAACGGTCGCTGTGGTTTCAATTTTCTCCGGTGTCAAACCGGCCTTGCCGAGTTCGCCGGAAAGCGCCATGGAGAAACATCCGGCATGGGCTGCCGCAATGAGTTCCTCTGGATTTGTTCCGGTTCCGTTTTCAAAGCGGGTTCCGAAAGAGTATTGCGCGTTTTGAAGGAGTTTGCTCTCGGTAGAAACGGTTCCTTTTCCGCTCTTCAGATCTCCTTGCCATACGGCCGATGCTTTACGATTCATGGGTTATTTTCCTTTGTCGGTTATTTTGGTTGTAGGACAGCCGGAGGTAGACATCTCATCCCCACTGACAGCCAGAGGCAGTCTCTAATAGCAGCAAGATTTCTTCTTTTCAATTTTCGTTTTTCGTTTTTCGTTTTTCGTTTTTTCTACTCTTCCCACTCCGCAAGAAAGATGTTCGTCTCGTTGGGTTTCTTGATTTCGCCGCGATTGGAAGCGAAGATCAAATACTTGCCGTCGTAAGACCACATGGGAAAGCCCTCAAACACGGGCGAGGTCGTAATCCGTTCGAGTCCGCTGCCATCAGGGCGAATGCGAAAGAGATCGAAATTGGGCATACCTTTCTTCACCGAGTCCGCAAAGTTAGTAGTGAAGATCAGCCACTTGCCGTCGGGACTCATGTACGGACAGAAACTCGCGGCGCCTAATTCGGTCACTTGCCGTTGATGGCCGCCCTCGCGATCCATCACCCATAATTCAAGGCGAACCGGAGACACCACTTTGTTATCCCAAAGGAACTGCCACTTGGTAAGTTCTGCCGGATTGCGCGGATGAAATGCGCGATAGACAATGAGTTTTCCATCGGGCGAAAAAAACGGCCCGCCGTCGTAACCCACGGTGTGAGTCAGCCGCTTTGGATTCGAGCCATCAATATTCATCTTATAGAGTTCAAGATCGCCGTCACGACCTGATGTAAACACGACTTCCTTTCCGTCGGGACTGACTGCTGCTTCTGCATCATAGCCGGGAGTATTGGTCAAGCGGGTCAATTTGGATCCGTCCGTTTTTGCCTTGTAAATCTCGAAATCGAATAATCCCCAGACATAGCCAAGTGTACGATCCGGTTTCGTTGGGCATTCGGGAGCCTGATCGTGAGTGGAGCAATAGATGAATTCGTCTTTTCCGGGGACAAAGAAGGAGCAGGTCGTTGCCCCTTTGCCGGTGCTCACAAGGTGCTTGTTGCTGCCGTCGGGATTCATGATGAAAATCTGATCGCATTGAAACGAATCCCGTGTGGCCTGATACACAACCAACTTACCATCGGTGGAAAAATAGGCTTCGGCATTATCGCCGCCGAAAGTGATTTGGCGAACGTTCTTAAGGTGAGTCTCGCCTTCGTACCACACCGGTTCATTGGCAAGCAGAGTAAACGGAAAGAGGAGAATTAGAAATAGAATGGTCATGGTGTCCTTTAGAGAGTTTTATAGTCTTCAGTTGCGCGAACTAATTCAGTGGTTATACCTTCATCGAGCGGCGAATGACTGCCCAATTGCACGAGTTTCAACTCGGATTTGGGCAGCGCCTTATGGAGATCCCACGCGGAGATTGCCGGACAGATCACATCGAACCGGCCTTGCACAATCCGGCACGGAATGTCAGCGATCTTTGCGGCGTTCTCAAGCACGAAATTGTCTGTTTCAAGAAAGAATTTGTGAAACGTGAAATGGCACTCAATCCGCCCCACGGAGAGCGCTTTATGGGCATCGTTGAAGTCAGCAATCGCCTTGGGGTCAGGCACGAGGTTCATGGCGGCAAACTCCCACTTGCTCCACGCCATTGCGGCCTTTAATCGCAAGGCTTCATCCGTTCCGGTCATGCGCTTGTAGTAGGCGGCGACCATATCTCCGCGCTCCGATTGAGGTATCAAGGACTGATAGGCTTCCCATTGATCGGGGTAGATGCACGACATGCCGGATTTGTAAATCCAGTCATTCTCAAAAGCCCTTCCGAGAAAGATACCTCGGATGATAATCCCTTTTACGGATTGCGGATAACGAATGGCATAACACAGCGCAAGCAAGCTGCCCCAACTACCGCCGAACAGAATCCAGCGATCTATTCCGAGGTGACGCTTGAGTTTCTCAATATCTTCGACAATATCCCATGTAGTATTCTCGCGCAATTCTGCATGGGGAGTGCTTCGTCCCGCGCCGCGCTGATCAAGCAGAATTACCCTGTAAACTTTGGGATCAAAAAACCTGCGATAATCGGGAATAATTCCCACACCCGGCCCGCCATGCAGAAAAAGTGCGGGTACTCCCGAAGGATTGCCGACCTCCTCATAGAACAGTTCGTGTAGATCAGATACGCTCAGCCGCCCTGTGCGGTATGGCTCGATCTCAGAATACAAATGAAATGTGCTCATGGTTTGTTCAATGGAAGAGCGCACGGCCGTGCGGCGCTACCATCTTCATTTGGAATCTGGGATTTGGAGTTTTCTTTTTTCATCCTTTACTTATTGTTTTTTTGGTGCAATCAGGACAGCGTGGGCGATTCCTTCCTTGCCTTCTCGGAGGTAATGGACTTCCACGGTATCGCCCGGGGCATAGGTCTTGAGCGCGAAAACGAAATCATAAATATTATTGAGGGTCACTTTGCCCATCTTCACCATCAAGTCTCCCTTTTTCAAACCCGCCGTTGCAGCCGGACCGTTCTCGCGCACTCCGGAGAGCAGCACACCAATCAAAGAGTCCGGTTGCGCATAGTCGGGAATCGTTCCCATCGAAGCGCGGAATCTCCCGCCTTGCTGCGGCGGCTCAGTGGACTTGACATAGGTCAGCGGTTTGCCAAACTTGTCCAATTCGCGCACGACATGATCCGTGAAATTTGTGCATTGCACAAGGCCGGGAAGGTTGATCTTGTCCACATCGTCGCTGGACTTATGGTAATCATCATGCGCACCCGTGAAGAGGAACAGAACCGGGATTTCCTCAAGATAGAAGGACATGTGATCGGAAGGGCCGTAGCCATCCCCTTTGCAGGTGACTTCAAGGCCGATACCCTTGTTGGCATCCTTCACGATTTGGTCAAACTCCGTGGCTGACTTGCAGCCCGAGACGGTGAACCGATTGTCTTTCACCCGGCCCACCATATCAAGATTGAGCATCGCGCGCACTTTCTTAATATCGAAGGGAAAATGCTTTACCAAATGACCCGAGCCACCCAGTCCCACTTCTTCAGCGGTGAAGGTGGCAAATAGAACCGTAGACTTGATCGGGTTTGCCTTAAGTAGTCGAGCGGTTTCGATAACACTGGCGCAGCCGCTCGCATTATCATCGGCGCCATTATGAATCAGACCGTGTTTTTCCTCCAAACTGCCGCTCTGGCCATAGCCAAGATGGTCGTAATGCGCGCCAATAACGATGACGTTTTCATCTCCGGGCAGCACGCCACCCACGTTCTCCACTTTCACAGACTCACGCGTCAGATCCGCCGTGATCTTAACCTGACTCGTGTCTATATCCAAGCTGCGCGGCGCGTTGTTGGTATCAATCGAAAGCTGAAGTTTATCCAACTCGAATTCAGGATAGATTCTCTTGAGCGTTTCGCGGGTGATCCGAATGGCCGGAATCCCGCAATCAATATAGGGTTCATCGGCACGCGGCACACGCAACACTTCCTTGTCCTTGCCGGCATAGTGCGGCCCTTCCACCACCAGCATGGCGACGGCTCCCTTGAGCTTGGCATTGCCTGCCTTGGAGCGCAAACCGCTGTGGGAAGTATAATTCAAACCCTCAAACTTGGAAGTGGAGTCAAACTCGCCCGGTTCGCCGGTCATGCATAGGATAATCGCTCCCTCAGCTTTCACATCAGCAAAATCATCGTATTGATACTCCGGAGCAATGATTCCGTAGCCCACAAAGACCACTCGTCCGCTGACGGATCCAGCAGCAGAGAAGCCAAGGGGCATAATTCCCGTCGAGGTGTCCAGTTTCTGTTCCTTGAGGGTGAGTGCATTGTTCGGACCGAGGTGGAAACCCCAACCCATTTCGAATTCCTGTAGGTAGCTGTCCCCGAAGGCCGGTTTCAGCCCGATGGCCTTGAATTCCCCCGCGATATACTCGGCGGATTGTTGAAGTCCTTTGGTCCCGATGCCTCGTCCCTCGCGGGCGTCGTCGGCAAGATAGG
>JAGVEU010000141.1 GCA_020057985.1 Calditrichota bacterium
ACGTCCCTCAGACATGGGCCAGGCATCATCGTATTGCGGTGTGACCACAAACTTGCCTGCTGTATTAATGAAACCCCAATGGAGACCGACTCTGACGGCCGCAATTCCCTCGCTGAAGTTTACCGCCCAATCGAATCGTGGTTTGATGACGACAATGCCATTTTGATCGGCATACCCGAACTTGCCTTCCTCGCGAATCAGAGTGAGCGTGCGAAGTGCCTTGTTCATTTCAAGATCCTGACTTAATGAATGACTGATTAGAGAGGAGAGTCCGCTATCGTTCGAAAACCCGATATTCCCACGGCTTCATTTGGAGTGTTGCGTTCGGCGAAAAGGAGATCTTCTCACTCGAAAAGATATCCTTGAAATCTCCAGTCGGCAATTTGTTATTGAGAGTGATACTCTGATCGGCATTTAAAAGATTCAGGAGAACGAAGACCTGCTTGTCTCCCTTAATTCGCTGAAAGGCAAAGCAGCAGGAATCGTTGGAGGTCGGAACTATCCTCATGTCTCCGCCCGCATCTCCATTCCAGAGCGCCTCATTGCTCGTTTTCAGACTCAGCAGAGTTTCATAGAAACGAGTGAAGTCCGAATCATGCCACTCGATAGTGTCCTTATCGAAGAATCGCAAACGCTTGTTCAAACCGATTTCCTGACCGCTATAGATCAGCGGCATTCCGGGAATGGTAGACACAAGCACAGCGAAAGATCTGGCCGCGTCCTTCAACCGTTCGAACTCAGTTCCATTCCATGAGTTCTCATCGTGATTGCTCGTAAAGTACATGCGATAGGAGTCACGCGGATAGTTCTTAGCGTTCTTTTCAAAATACGCTCGAAGATCGGCAGCGGCCTTCTTTCCATTGACAATATCGCTCATCAGCCTGTTGAGTTCCCAACCATAAGACATATCAAAGGCTCGTTCGTGGAAGGCAGGTGACTCGTCTTCGGCCAGCATGAATACCGGTTTGATTTTCTCAAGCTCGGCGCGTGCCTTATTCCAGAATTCCATCGGAACCATACCGGCGACATCACAACGAAAACCGTCCACATCCGCTTCCGTTACCCAGAACTTCATGGCACGAATCATGTACTCCCGCAACTCGAGATTATCGTAGTTCAGGTCAATCACGTCATGCCAATCAGGAACCGGCGGCACAAACTGTCCTGTTGAGTCTCTCGCATACCACTCCGGATGTTCTCTTGCCAGAGGATTATCCCACGCCGTGTGGTTGGCAACCCAGTCAAGAATCACAACCATTCCCAAGTTGTGAGCGCGTTTGACCAGCGCTTTGAAATCCTCCATCGTTCCGAACTCAGGATTCACGGCGAGGTAATCCCTAACCGAGTAGTAGCTACCGAGTGTGCCTTTGCGATTCTGCTCACCAATCGGATGAATCGGCATGAACCACAGAATGCCAATGCCCAACTCCTTCAGTCGCGGCAAGTGATGCTCGAAAGCCTTGAATGTCCCTTCAGGAGTGTATTGTCTGAGGTTCACTTCGTAGATCGAAAGATTCCTGCTCCACTCGGGATGCTTGACCGAACTGGTGAAGGATTCTTTAGCCTTCGCAGGCTGATGCCACAGAATCAGTGACAGGAGCAGAATCAGCGCCAGCTGAGGGCCTTGTATGGAAGTGTGTTTGCCTTCTGTTTTCAAGAGCATCTCCTACTTGATTAGTTTATTTTTTCGCGCTGCCGTCTGTGTTGCTGTTTTTAAGGCGGTTCCCGGAAGTAAGTTGCGATCACAGTTTCAGTCGGGTTGCGGAGCAGCACCGAGGACGGCGCTGCTTAGTAACGGCAGGGCTCGGCGAGCAACATTGCAACTTACTTATGAGAAGTACTGTAGTACCACCAGATAGACTCCACTCGATACGGCTTGGCCAAGTGCGTTCTCATGGCAGAATCTCGTGATTTAGTCAACTTTTCCCAATACTAAAGTAACACCGTTTTTCGACAATTGCAAATGACCCCCCTTGTCCAAGCAACCGGAGGCGTCCAGCGCTCTGACTCCACGGGCACATAGTGGTTCCCGAAAGTAAGTTGTCGTCAAAATACCCCCGTCAACGGATGGAAACTGGAAGAGAGAAAAGCGACCCCAAACCTGCCATTCGGGGCCGCTGACATGCAAGGATTTAGCTCAGTTTCGCACTGCTCTAACCATATAGAAACGCCTCTCAAAGTTCGCAGCCTCACCCACAAGCGTACAGGTTGGCTGGGTAACCACGATGGGCGATCCTTCAAAGCTATCCGGTGAGTCGGAACTGTAAACATGGTATTCATTTGCGCCCGTGATTTGACTCCAACGCAGAATCAGGTCGTTTCCCATGGCTCGAATCGTCATGTCCGTGATGGAGTCCGGCGCAGTTGCATTCCAATCCACAGCAGCAGGATTTGAGTGAGCAGACTCCCCGTTCGAGTATAGAGCAGCGACCTCATAGGTATATATCCCATAGGGCTCTGAAGCGAGATTGTCGAAATATTCGAGCGCTTGAATCAGGGAGTCAATCTGTGAGCCGTTCCGGTAGACAGTGTAACCACGCAATGTGGCCATGATGGCACCGGAAGAAGGAGACTCCCAGCTTAGATGTGCAATCGGGCCTGCGAGATCGGCCTGTAAATTCCAGGGCGGGTTGTTGCCAACCACAAGGATCAGCCGCACATCATCTACATACCATCCTTCACGCTGTCCACCGTTGTCACTGCCAAACCGGAAACGAATCTGAGCACTTCCACTGAATGCTCCAAGATCACAAACAACTTCAGACCAACTGATGGTTCCACTGAAGCAGCGAGTGCGACAGGCGAATGGTCCTGTATAGGGATTTCCTCCGCCTGCGGTGCAGCGAATCCATTTGTTGTAACCGCCCGTGGTGGGAATCAGTTGCGTCCAGGCGCCGCCGTTTGCAGAAATCTCAATGATACTTCCGTCATAAGCCGAGTCTGAATACGTCGTGGATATTTCTCCGTCCATTTGATGCCAGAATCGTAGCTCCGCATGACCTGTCAGGTTGATCGCGGGAGTCACAAGAACGGCGTCCATGTGATTGGCATAGTTGCCGGTTCCGGCGTCTCCACATTTCCAGGCGTGAGTGGGGGAGTGTGAAGTTTCCGTCGAGATATGCCACTGATCATTCCATCCGGCTTGATTTGCCTGATGCGTCCAACTTCCCTGTCCGTTCTCAATAGCATCCGAGAATCCACCGATGGTCATTTCGACCATCATCTGCTCCGTTCTTCCGCCAGCCATTGCTAGTGACAAATAGAAGAATGCTCGATCCATGCCGGGCGCCGATGGGGACAACACCACAGTGAACGGAGTCAGGCTGCCGGTTTGACCGGTATTGAGCGCGGCTAATGTTCCCGTGTTTTGCGTGATGGTTGCGAAGGCATAATCTGTGCTCAACGTGCCTATAAGTGAACTCGCACCCACACTTCCGCCATTAAACAAAGTCAAAGTCAGCAATACCGTTTCGCCTGCATCCATGACTCCATTATTGTTTCCCGTTGCATCATTCACCGCCGTTGCAGAAATGGTTACTCTTGGCGCATGTGCCGTGACGCTGAACCAGTCGTTCCATGTGTGCTGCGCATCATCAGTTGCAGTGATATCTACACGAACTGCCTTTCCGTCGGCGACGTTGGGAGACAGACTCATTTCGTATCCATTAGGAATTGTCACCTGCTGTTGCGCCGGCACAGATCCGTAGAACTCTATGTTGTCGGTAATAAGCAAATCATCGTCGGTTGACACAAGACTAACCGTGACGTTGTTTGCCGCCTCGTTGCCGAGATTCTCTTCTGTCAGAGTGACATCCAAGGTCTCGCCATAATCAGCAAGACCGTCACCGTCTCCGCCGGTTGCATCGCTGATGACTTCTGAGCTGGTGACAAGGTACGGTCCGTTTTGAACTGTGATCGGAATTGTCGCCTGATATGGAACGCAGTCATGGCCGGTTACTGTGATGTGCAAGTTGCCGGGAGTGGTTGCACCTGTGCCAAGATTCAGCGTTGCCGTACCATTAGCAAAGAGATATTGCGAAGCATAGATTTCATTGTTCTCATCGTGAGCACAGATTAGCGCCCAATCACTGATGCCACCTACAGTTACATCGAAGGTAGTCACTCCGACAAACAAAGCAGGCGCATGAGAAGTGGTCAGTTGAACAGGCACTGCTGTCCAAAGATCAATGGATGGATCACCGAAGATGTTGTACATCTCGAAGTAGCGCCGCGTCGTACTGGTATTGCCGAAGTAAGCGTAGTAACGAACTTTGCCATAGTTCATCATGCCGGCCATCCACGTCTGATTCTCGTCAGTGGGGGTGACATTGGCACAGTATCCTTCCATCACCCGCTTTTCGAGAATATCATCTTCCGTCCAGTAAGAATTCACGGAAGATGCCATGATTCCGATGGCGCCATGTGTGGCACGGATCCAAGTTTCGGCGAAGCACTCAGCAACGGAGAAAGTGCCGGTTATGCACGCATAGCTTTGGACAAATGGGTAGACCGTATTCACAAGAGCGTTGACGTCACTCTGATAGAACACCGGCCCGTCCGCCCAATAGGTCTCAGCGCCATGTCCGGAATAAATCGAGAGTGAACGTCCCGCATTGTGAGCCGCGGTAACCTGTGCCGGAGTCGCGCTGTAGGTGTGGCAGTACAGCCGATCATAGCTATAGCCATCAGGGCTCAAATAGTTGCTGATGACGAAATTGTGCGTGCCTTCAGAGACCGTGTAGTTGTCGCTTGAAGCCATGAAGCAGCAGTACTTCTCCCACGTATTATTGCCACTCCATCCCACTTGCTCATATTGCATTGTCTTCGCCAGAATATTGGTCAGATCAGTCAGGTCGGCAATCGCCCAACGTCCGATGTCAATATCTGGCATATAGTCCGTACCTTCAAGCATCGTGTAGTTGAGGTCTGTCAGCGGATTATCCGAGCCAATGCCAGTCCAGGCGGGAATCGCACTTACGTCGCCGATAAGCAGAACATAGGTGGGAGGGAGTGGAGCGTTGTCGTAGGCATTTTGGATATAGGCTTTGATCAGAGTATTCGTCGTTCCGGTTTGGCCGGTGGTTACCAGTAGCGGGCGAAAGCCCTTGTCCTTTTTCCATTGCACGAAATTCAGGAGATTCGCGTTGTTCACCCACAGCGGATCGGTGATGATGAGCAGCATGGGCGGCTCCGGCAAGCCGTTCAATTCGTCGAGGCTGCGATCCACTGAGGTCGTCACTAATAATCTGTCCGTTAGATTCTGAAAAGCAAAGCTGCCGTAGCGAGACTGCTTAGCACGAGTCAACTCCATGTCTGATCCCGTGAGCACAATGCGCAATGAGATAGAACTTACTACTCTTGCCTCGCGAGTAACCGGATTGACGTCGAGCGGGTAGATCAGCAACTCCACATAGCGATGGCCGCGGATGATCCCTGTTTCACCCAATTCAACCATTCGCGGAAGTTGAAAGGCGTCTGTTGTGTAAACCAACGCTTCGAGATTGAAAGCCGCTTGTTCGATGGCGCCGGGGAGTTTCTCAACAGGAGCTTGAACCGGATAGACATGAGTAAGGATTCCCAAATTGGCAAATGAGACT
>JAGVEU010000170.1 GCA_020057985.1 Calditrichota bacterium
CTGCGCGCCTGCATCGGAAGAGCGTAAATCGAGATTGCTTCGTCGTGCTCCACACCCTGCATCACCTCTCCGCACTCCTCGCAATGACACGGTCTGGGCCTTTTCAGCAGTCCCATAAGAGAGGGGTAGCCGCAAGGGCTACCCCTACAATACACCTGAGTCGGTCAGGATTACTTCTGAGTTGGTTTGGCCTGTTGCGGACTACTCTGGCCAGAGCCGGGATTGTAATCGATAATCGTGTTCCTCTCAATGATAGAACCCGTCGGTGTCAAATCGAAAGCATACCACCAACGACCGACACCCGTGGTTGGGACATCAAAGCTGCGAATGAGAGACGCTCCCTTATAGAAATCAATATGGGCACGCGAGACAGTGATGTCCGGCGAACCGGAATAATTGTATACAGAGAATTTGCAGGTGTCAAGGAGTGTCCCGATTGTGATTGTTTCCGGCCCGTAACCACTGACATCGTCCACGTCCAGTAAGGCGTATGGTATCGTGTCGAGGCTTCCCTTATTGGAAAAATAGATTTCTGTACCAAGCGTCCAGAGATGAAGATCCAGATCGTTAGGTTCCGCACCCCAGGTCAGAACCGCTCGATATTGGTTGGAATCCAGCACGGGTGTAAGCACGAAATCGAGATTGACCGTAGGCTGTAGAAGCTGGGCCGAGCGCGTGCCTTGAATGTAACCCGTCTTCGATGCAACCACTTGATATGCTCCATAGGGCAACTCGGCTATTGAGAACGTGCCGTCGCTCTTGGTTTTCACTGAGCGTTGGGCCGGCCCCGTGACCATGACATCTACACTGTCCAGAGGATCGCCATTCAGCGCGTTGCTTACACTTCCCATGATTGTGCCGTGCCCCGAAGGCTGCTGAATACTGATCGTTTGACCGTCTGCGACAAAGGAGCTATCCGTCAACTCAGCAATTGCATCGACGTTGTCAACCATCCTCGTTGCCAACAGTGTCAGGTTGGTTGCTCCTGCAGTGAGTGCCGTGAACCACAAATCGACTAGCGCCGGGGCATTCGACGGGACGACATCATCATTGCCTTGGCGTGACACACGGATCAGGAGTTGGCTTTCGATAACAGACGCCGTGTCGGTCAGCGCACCCCAAGCCGTACCCGACGGTCGGATGCTATCAAACCTGATAGCCGTCGGATCAAAAGTGACCTGGAAATCCCCGCTGCGAAACTTGGCGATGTTGTACAATTCAAGTTGGCTTACAAACGGTGAAGCGGTCTGTCTTTGCATCCAGTAAGGCGACAGTTTCACCATTGGCACGGCAGGCAGAAGTTGCAGCGACACGGAGTTGTTCTGATCGGGCTGGATATTGACGGTAGTGCTGCCAGCGTAAACAACTCGATTGCTGGCATCAAGCCCATTGACGGTGAAAGTTGCATTACCGGCGTAAAGGTCAAACGACGAAAATCCAAAGTGGCCATCGGCAACGGCCGTTGTATCACGGCGGATGATTTGATCATTCTGTGCAACTTCCAGCGTCACCTTCTGCACAGTTGCCGCCAAAGAAGTCTTAAGCAGCGTAACCGCCAGTGCCGTTGGCTGACGATCAGATTTCATCGGCCTGTTACCGCTGCAGCCAATCACCAAGGCCGCAGTGATTAGAGTAAGCGGAACTGCGAATCTGATTACTTTCATGATCCTCTACCTCCCCTGCCCCGGTTGAAAAGTCAGGACGAATGCCAGTCCGAGACCGGTGAGACCGAAATTGGAATCGATCTTGCCCGTGTAATATGAGATTAGCGAACTTGCGGAAAACGCATTTGTCAAGGCATAACCAACACCGCCGCCAAAACCGACATTGTAGGACTTGGGCAAGAATTCGAAACTCTCCTTGGCATAGTCGTTAGCGCTCACTTTCTCCAACTCAAGCCGGCCAAGAACTCGCAACTTCTCGGATGCCGGGAAGCTGCCATTGGCATAGATGAGGATTTGGCTGCGCCCCGATTTTAGTACTTCGTCGGAGAGCACCTGGTCTTGCGACGACCTGATCTTCGCCTTGCCGCGCATCAGCATTGACATCCCGAGAGTCAAATCAAACGCCTCGCTGTATGTCGCAGCGCCACTGATGATCGTGGCTACACCGGCATGGAAGGTCTCCTGATCATCGAATTTGTCCTTGGTGTAGTACTTGACGGTAACACCGAATGATCCGCCGACGGGGCGACCGTCAAGATTAAAGCCGATCGTTCCGAAAATCTCGTCGCCGTACTTGTACTCTCGCGTGTCCGACTTAAGCGGTCGGTACTTGCCGCGGTGGAGATAGCCACCGCCAACATTCAGGCCAAAACTCCCCCAACTCGGAAGTGCAAACCAATCGACACCAATATCGAGTCCTTGGCCGTAACGACGCACTATGAATTTTCGGGAGACGTCGGCTATCTGGGTTGTGAGTCCGTATTCGTCAGCGGTCAACTCACGCTTGCCAGTGGGTAGATTGAAGAACACCGACCCGGCGCCCTTACCTTCCCCGAAAGTGTAAGTGATTCGCAGTCGGGTATCGTTGAGAGACGACAAACTCTGCTTGAGATTGTTTGCTGTGTTGTCATATTCCAGCCGCGAAGTCGTGTTCGCCATCGTCCCGCTCAGACCAACATGTAGCCGGTCGCTTACTACGCCTGTCGCGTTCAACCCGAAAACTCCCTGACCAACTTTTTGATCATTGGGAAATGTCCCGTCAATCGCGGGCGCCCCTTGGGCACCGGTTGTAGGCAGATCAAGTTTCCAGTTCTGATACGCATAGAAGATCGACAGCCGGTTCTGCTCCTCGGAATATCCGTCACTCGCAAAGACGATCAGTAGTGTCATTGCTGCGAGAATCATTCTAACAATCATAACATCCTCCCTATCTCACCGAACCCGACACAGTTGCCGAACCGGTTCCGACGGTTGTTGTGGGAAGGTCCTGATGACGCGGATCGGCATCCGGATTTGATAGGTCGAGCAATTCGCTTCCGAGTCTGTCGGCATTTGCCGGTTGTGCCGAGGTGCCCGCTAACACCACGCCACTAAACCGCTGTAAGTCAACTGAACCGGCTTGCAGCAATTGCGCCTGACTGTGGAATTCCTTCGCCAGATCAAAGGATGGATCAATGCGCGTTGCTTCGACAAAAAAGGCATCGGCCTTGCCGTAATCGCCGCGGTCAAACTGCTCCACACCCCGGGCGAAGGCAAGAAACGCCGTGTAGGAATCAGTCGGCGTCTTTTTGAGTTCATGCCGCGCACTACCACTGAGTTTGATGCCCAGACTATCCAGCACTGCCAGGGTCATCTGTTGTTGCACCTTCATAGCCTTGGAAAATTGATCGTCGGCAGCAAATGCCGGACTGTACGAACCGGCGTCCGTGTTGATTAGACCGGTCTGTATGGAAATTTTGTCCGCGGTCGGAGAGTCGAGATTGGCTGTAACAAGATGTTGTGCATTGACGAATTTCCCGAGCCGCGGTCCGGAGTTTTTAGCCACAAAGCCCTTGTCGGTGGCAGCCAGTTCGTCAGTCAGATATTTCAATTGCAGGCGCTCAACGACCTGTAGTCCCTTCACTGAAGCCAGATCGTACCAGAGCGCCGCCGCCATTCCTTGCGCCAATGAATTTACATCTTCACCAGCTTTATCGGGGACGCGGAAAGGCAGTACCCCGATCGTGTTTTCTGCGGGCGTCTGACTTGCCAATGATTTTTCATTCTTCACTGCCTCAGCGACTTGCTTGCGCATCTGTTCATTCTGCGCGTACAGCAAGCGACCCTTGATTTGTGGAGCCAGTGGGGATTTGCTGTTAGCAGCCAGAAACTTGGCATACGATTCGGCAGCGCCGGCGAAATCATTTTTCGTTTCCGCGATCATGCCGAGATACAGCGTGACCGTGCCGTCCTTCGGAATTCGCGCTTGTGCCGCTTTCAAAAGCTTTTCAGCCTGATCGTACTCGCGTAGATAATAGTAAACCTGCCCCAACGCACGCTGCACATGGGGATCGCCCGGGCGTTCGCGCAGCGCCTGTTCGTAGTAGACCAGCGCCTGCTGATAGCTATGGTTTTTGAGGGCTTCGTCGCCCTGTCTGAGGAAGCTCTGACTACAGCCCATGATGGCCGCCAACAGCAGTAGTGCAAGCATCAGGCTGCTCGCTCTGGTTATGTTCATACTTCGTCCTCCTTCTAAACAGACAACCCGCGATCAAATCCGTTGCGGTAGGGTCTGCGCCGCAAGTGTCTGTTGTGTATCAAAATGATCTAACTGCAAATACGTTCGGGAATCAATCAATATAACCCAAATCAATCTACCATTAAACGCAACTCTGCCATTAAACGCAACCCTGTCATTTTCTTATGGCAATATTACTGAACGCCATAGCCGGTTCGCAACGTTATTCTTGCACGAAAAGAAATTATGGGCTCCAAATGGGTTTTTGCGACTGCGACTCGATACAAGCCCTGCTTGCGACTTGATGTTCTCTCCGATCGTAATCTTGCGTCGGCAATTCGTGGACAATGGAGCCATCTGCGAATGTCAGTACGGCGCTATGCCGCAATCACTTAGACGCTTCCATGCTGACGTCGTTTGCAGCCCACCGGAAATTCCCGCAGATTCTTGTTACCTTCTGACCTCCAAAAGCATCTTTTAGACAAGTGGGAGAGAACAGCAGTCCATTCTGGCAGCTGGTCGCAAGAGAGCACGAAAACGCCAGAGCATATTGTAGTCGATTGACGGGTAATTCTGGCGATGGAGATGATCTATACCAAGATGCTGTCATCAAGGCTTTCAAGGGTTTCGATGGTCTTAGACAGGTGGATTCTTTCAGGCCGTGGTTCTATCGAATCGTCAACAACACATACAAGGGTCGTGTTAGAAACCCTTGGTGGAAACACGTTTTGTCTCGGCCAACCGAAATTGCGGATCATGACTGGAATCACGATCCCACTAATTTTTATGAAGCGAAGAGACGCTTGGATTCCGCCCTGTCGGCGCTCAGCGTTGATGACCGCATCATCGTGACCCTCGCGGAATTAGAGGGATGGAGGGTTTCTGAGCTGGCTGAACTAACTTCCAAGACGGAAGGATTTATCAAGATGCGCTTGTCCCGATCCCGAGCGAAAATGCGCAAACGGCTGGACAGCTTGCATCGAAGAACAACAAAACGCACAAGCGATAGAGGAACAGTGAATATATGCTGTGCCACCGAGCCCGAAGAAGACTGAACAAGTGTGATTGGCTCCATAGCAATTACAGTTTAGATGAAGAGCTAATGAAGCATTTGGGAGAATGCCCCAAGTGCTACAGTCTGGTTCAGGCTGAAGAAACTTTGCGTAGTGATTTCGGCGTTCTTCGCGAGGCGAAACCGGACGGCGTTCTGTCATTGGGCGCTATCAGGGAAAAGGCCGAAGGTTTGGCACGCGGGACCTACAGAGTAGAACAGGATGTCAGATCTTTTACTCATAGACTGGCGCTTGCTCTCGTCCCCAACACGCGCTACAAATTCGCTGTGGTAGCAATTGCTATTCTCGTTGCATTCCTTGCCATCGTTCCTTTCAACTTCAAGGAAAAGATCGGTTATGAAATCGCTATCGGTGGCGTAGAGAAGAGCATCGCCTTGGATAACCAGCAGATCACCTCGCTTCTCGGCGCGCTTGGCATGGAGAAAGGCAAGGCATCTACTCTTCTGGATTCGCTGGGGATGAGCGACATACGTCTCTCTGTCGGCGAATGTAGCGAGACCTGCCGTCTAACAATATCCGATTTGAAAACCGAACGAGACGTAAGACTGATGGTGAAAGCAATACTCGAACTGGGTTGCTGTCAGATCGACAAGATTGCTCCCATCTTCCGCAGCGAGTCAACAAGCTTACTGCGCCTTGCTGCCAGAAAACTGCTTTCCTGAAAGTCATCTTGCCTGCCGTCTAAGAAAGGCGAGTTGTAACGCACGAACTTGATATGAATAGCATAGAAAACCATCGACTAACCATGACACTCTGAGGAAACGGAGAAAGAGATGAGGAACTCAGTACTAATCATTTTGATCGCAACACTCGCGCTTTGTGGCATCGCACTCGCGCAAGATACCAAGAGCACGA
>JAGVEU010000280.1 GCA_020057985.1 Calditrichota bacterium
ATACCGGTGGATGTTTATGTTCCAGGTTGTCCGCCCCGTCCCGAAGCATTGATTGATGGTTTTCTTAAGCTCCGCGAAAAGATCGAACGTGAATCCATTGCCAAGAAAGCCTGACCGCACGTGAACCAGAGCGAAATTCATAACCGTCTTAGCAAACTCTTCCCGTCTGCGGGCTTGGTATTGGAAGAGATTCAACCCGAGCCGGTTTGTCGTATCCCGCGCGAACAACTCGTTGAAGTATCAGCGTTGTTGCGTGATGATCCGTCCTTGCATTTCGACTGCCTCATGTGCCTGTCAGCGGTTGAAAAGGGGCCGGAGCTTCATACGGTTTATCACTTGTATTCGATTCGCCATCATCACCGGTTTACCCTTCGTTGCATCGTCGCGAAAGAAGATGCTGTGATGCCCAGTGTGTCCACGATCTGGCCGACAGCTGAGTGGCACGAGCGCGAAGCCTACGACATGATGGGAATTCAGTTTTCCGGACATCCGGATCACCGCCGGATTCTTTGCGCCGATGACTGGGAAGGACACCCTTTGCGCAAGGATTACAAATCCCCTGAATCCTTCCACGACATTCCCCTGACCAACATTTTTCCGCCGGATCTCCCATTGTGAGTGACTCCCTCGAACTGAATCTTTCCACCGGACACGCTCCTGATTTGGTCAGAAGCGCTTTGGCGGACGTGGAAGACATCCACGGTGAGCGCATGTCCCTGCAAATGGGCCCGCAGCATCCGGCCACTCACGGTGTGCTTCGGTTGGAACTGGAAACCGACGGCGAAATGGTGGTCAAAGCGACGCCGCATATCGGCTATTTGCATCGCTGTTTCGAGAAGATCGCCGAAAACATGACTTGGCCGCAGATTATTCCTTATGTGGATCGTCTGGATTACTGTGCCAGCATGAACAATGCTTTGGGATTCGTGCTTGGGTGCGAGAAGTTGTTTGGAATCGAGGTTTCCGAGCGAGTGCAGACAATCCGCGTGCTCGTGGCCGAGATGAACCGCGTCGCCAGCCATCTTGTTGCAGTCGGCACCTACGGTCTTGATATCGGAGCGTGGACTCCGTTCCTGTTCCTTTTTCAAGAGCGAGAGCATCTACTTGACTTATTTGATGAACTCAGCGGTGGAAGACTGCTCTACAATTATATATGGATTGGCGGACTTGCACACGATGTGCCTGACGGTTGGCTACCCAAGGTGCGTGATTTTCTCAAGTATATGGAACCGAAGATCGGCGAACTGAATACGCTGCTCTCCTTTAATAAGATCTTTACGGAACGCACCGGCAAGGTGGCTGTCCTGCCTGCCGATTTGGCCATTCAATACGGAGTCACAGGCCCCAATCTGCGCGGCTCGGGCGTGAAGTGGGATATTCGCAAAGCAGAGCCTTATTCTGGCTACGAAACCTACGATTTTGAAATCCCGGTGGGCACAGGGGAGTTTGGCATCGTGGGAGATTGTTTTGACCGCTACATGGTGCGGGTTCGCGAGATGGAACAGTCGCTGCTGATCATGAAACAAGCAGTCGAACGCTTGGAGAAGTTGGAGCGTGATGACGTTCAAGCCGCGATTCCCAAGAGTTTTTCCAAAGTCCCCGTCGGCGAAATCTATTTCCGCACTGAAACTCCGAAGGGTGAACTGGGATTCTATATTGTCTCAGACGGCAAAGGCAAGCCCAATCGTTTGAAATGCCGCGCACCTTCGTTCACCGCGCTTTCCGTACTTTCCCGCTTAGCGCCCGGTTTGCTCATTGCTGACATCGTGGCCTTGGTGGGTTCCATTGATATTGTGCTCGGTGAGGTGGACCGATGACCGGTATTGATCTCTTGTTGTCCGTCGCTTTTGCCGTGGGGGTCATTGGCTTTGTTTCAGTCTTTGCGTTGGTGGCCATTTATCTGGAACGCAAAGTCTCTGCGCACATGCAGGATCGTCTGGGTCCCATGGAAACCGGTGGCTGGCATGGTTGGTCGCAGACGGTTGCAGATACACTGAAACTGCTGCTCAAAGAAGATATTATCCCCACCGCCGCCGACAAGCCCCTCTTCAAACTGGCGCCCTTCATTGTCTTCACAGGTTCCTTTGCCGCTTGGGCAGTCATCCCGTTCGCCGCCAATCTGATTGGCGCAGATATTAATATCGGCGTTTTTTATCTGGTTGCTGTTTCCTCGTTGGGAGTCATCGGGATTCTGATGGCTGGCTGGGCATCGAACAATAAGTGGGCGCTCTACGGAGCAATGCGTGCTGCGGCGCAGATGGTCAGCTATGAAATTCCCATCGGGCTATCACTACTTGTCCCGATTCTGCTGGCCGAAAGTCTCTCCATGAAAGAGTTGGTGGAAGTTCAGGCCGGAGGTTTCTGGCACTGGACGATCTTCAGCCATTTGCCGTTTGCGCTGATCGCATTTGTTATTTATTTCTGGGCGAGCCTGGCTGAAACCAACCGTACTCCCTTTGACATTCCAGAGGCGGAGTCGGAACTGGTAGCCGGCTACCATGTGGAGTATTCCGGAATGCGCTTCGCGATGTTTTTCCTCGCGGAATATGCCAATATGTTCGTGGTCTCCGCTGTCGTGACCGCTTTGTTCCTCGGTGGCTGGTATGCTCCCATCCCGTGGCTTGATATTCCGGTCGAGACAAGTGTCGTGGGTAGTGCTGCGATCGGAGCTTTCTGGTTCTCATCGAAAGCAATGCTGCTGGTTGTCGTGCAGATGTGGCTACGCTGGACTCTTCCCAGACTGCGAGTGGATCAGCTTATGCATATCTGCTGGAAAGTGTTCATGCCCTTTTCCTTTGTTAATATTCTGCTCCTTTCGCTTTGGGTAGCGCTGTGCCAGTGATGAGTGTTCCCGCTACAAGAGACACCGCCGCGCTAATCCCGCGCCGCCGCAATCCCCTGAGTCAGTACTTTTCCGACCTCTGGATTGGTATCGTTACGATTCTCGAAGGCATGTGGGTCACCTTTAGTCATCTGCCCAAACGGACGATCACTGTCCAGTACCCCAAAGAAAAGGTTCCCATGTATCCGCAAACGCGCGCGATGCTGGTCAACCATGTGGACGATTGCGGGTACTGCTTGTCGTGCAAGCGCGTCTGTCCAGTTAACATCTTTACAATTACCGGAGTACGGGCTGATCCCGGCGAAGACCTTGGCATATTGCCCGACGGCAAACCCAAGAAGATGCACATCGTGGACTTCAAAATTGATATGTCCAAGTGCGTTTACTGCGGGCTATGCGTCGAAGCCTGTGACACTCGTTCGTTGCGATGGGAGCAACCGCAGGAAAAGCCCGTCTATAATCGGCGCGATCTGCACCTCGATTTCTCCGGCATGACCGCTGAACGAAAGCAAGAACTATTGGATCGCGACGAGGCTCGCAAGAAAGCTAAAGCGGCGGAAGCTGCTGCCAAAGCCGCCGCACCCAAAGTCGCACCTCCGAAGCCGACCTCAGAATCCGGCACGGCGTCGAGCCCTGCGCCTACTCCATCCGACCCGAGTTGATCTTTATGGATATACTCAGTCAAATCACTTTTTGGTTCTTCGTACTGCTTACAATTGTCTCCGCCGTTGTGGTTGTCTTCCACAAGCGAATCATCTATAGCGCGTTCGCTCTGTTGTTTACGTTCTTTGGTGTGGCCGCGTTATACTTGTTTCTCGATGCGGATTTCCTTGCTGCTTCTCAGGTGCTCATCTATGTCGGCGGTATTCTGACCCTAATCGTCTTTGGCGTATTCCTCACCGCGAAGATCACAACCTTGGATATTCCTCAACAAACTCACCAACGCTATCTGGCATTGGTTCCACTGGTGTTGATCGGCGCAGGTGTATTTATTGCCTTTAATTCCGCAACTTGGACAGTCTCGACTACTGAGGCCGTGCCGACCACGCAAGCAATCGGGGAACTGCTGTTGACTCGTTATCTGGTGC
>JAGVEU010000030.1 GCA_020057985.1 Calditrichota bacterium
AGCTATTTGAAACTGGCAAGACGACCAAGTGAGTCCGATATCCGAGCTTTCTTCAAGAAGATCCTTGATGCAAAGATGACGCTTCCCCATCTGCTCGAGGAGCTTCATGCTCTGTACAAGGAGTCCCGGATCGAAGACGTCGAGCTGGAAAAGCGGATCTTAGACTACGTGGAATTACAGCCTGCATCGTCATCGCGAGCAAAGCCGGCTGAGAATCATTCACATCTTGAAGAGAGTTCAGCCGATGCACCGGCGTCGCAAACACCTGAAAAGGAGTCAACGGACGGTCTTATGATTCTCGATGAGTTGGAGCCGGGGCAGACTGGATACATGGATGGTGGCATCGAGTCCGCTCTCGTTGGTGGTTCCACGGAGTATGGACAAAGCGTATTTGCCGATGGTTTTGCTTCGCGCACAGTGAGTCATCAAGAGGACCTGCCTGCCGGTGAAGGCAAAGAACACTACGACCTTGGAGCTGTGTACCGCGAGATGAAACTGTGGGATGCTGCGATTGCGGAGTTTGAACAAGCAAGACGCGATCCCTCATGCCGGCTGCGGGCAACGCTTGCCATGTCGGAGTGCCTTCAGGAATCAAATGATCTACAAACGGCCCTCAAACTGCTTGAGGATGAACGCCTCAATGATCAAGGAGCGCCGCATGAGCGGTTGAACCTTCAGTTCCAGCTGGGCGTCATCTATCAAACTATCGGCAAATTGGACGAAGCTCTAGACTGCTTTGAGAAGGTAAGAGCACAGAACGCAGCCTATGGAGATGCTGATGAGAGAATTGCACAACTGAAGGCAAAACTGAACCAAGCATGAGATATGTGCCAATGTCGGATTCAACACGAACCAACAAAGCGTCACTTGAGGCAGGAGAATAAATGGAGCTGCGCGGACTGTTAGAGCTTTTGTTTGTCAAGAAAGCCTCAGATCTTCACCTTCGAGCAGGCGCACTTCCGGTGCTTCGAATCAATGGTGACCTGTTTGCCACAAGACCGGAGAAAATCTCTAATGACGAGATGGACTCCTTCCTCCGTGAAGCGCTCTCGACCGCGCAGTACGAGATCTTTACGCGGGAGAAGGAGCTTGACTTTGCCCTGACCGTGCTCGGACATGGTCGAACGCGAGTTAACGCATACTACCAAAGAGGTACTCCGGCGCTGGCCTTTCGCTCGATCAAGACCGTGATTCCCTCGTTTCATGAGCTTCTTTTGCCTGCGGCAATGGAGCAGATAGCAAATGCGCGCCGTGGCATAGTAATGCTGACCGGAGCAACAGGATCCGGCAAGTCAACTACGCTTGCGTCGCTCATTGAATTCATTAATCAGAATCGCAGCATGAATATCCTCACCATTGAGGATCCAATCGAGTACTTGTTCAGCAATAAGAAGTCCCTGATTGCGCAGCGTGAGGTGATGATTGATACTCACAGTTACTATTCTGCTTTGGTGCACGCGCTGCGTGAGGATCCGGATATCATCATGGTCGGGGAGATTCGTGACCACGACACGATGAAAGTAGCTCTGCAAGCGGCCGAGACGGGGCACCTTGTCCTTACAACGCTGCACACACTGGACGCGGTTGAGGCAATTAATCGTATTATTTCGTTTTTCCCGCTCAACGAGCAGGCGCAAGTGCGATCCATGCTTGCGGGCACGATGCAGGCAATTGTTGCGCAACGACTTGTCTCGCGGACGAACAAGCAGGGTCGTGTTCCCATTGTCGAGGTTCTCGTGAGCACAGCGGCGATTCGTGAATGCATGTCTGACACGGACAAGATGCACTTACTCCACGGGTTGATTGAGGACGATCGCGGAGTTCACGGAATGCAAACCTTTGACCAGTCTATTCTCGCGCTTTTCCGTCAGGGAATCATCTCGTATGAAACGGCGCTTGAGAGTGCGGCGAATGTAAATGATCTCGAGATGGCGGTTCGAGGAATAAAATCTTCCGGATCGCGACTGCATGAAAGCGCCGAGTCTCATGCGGAAGCGAAGGCTTGAGGATTATACGGGGCAGCACCTACTATTGCTATGAGAGGCAGGTTCATGGGCAAGAAACGGGCGATTATGGGGAAACTGACTGCACGCGGTTTGTGTGCGCTACTGCGAGCGGCCTACAAAGAAAGTTGGGATGGCGCGCTCCGCTTGCGATGCGAAGAAGAGAGCGGAACGATCTGGTTCGTAAAGGGTCAGATTGTTCATTGTCTCTACCAGCATCGTCTTTCCAAAACAGAGGGTATTTCCGCATTCAGCGCTCTTCTTCGTTGGACGGACGGCGAATTTCTGCTCGACAACGGAGTTCTGCCGCCTGATCGAACCATCAGAGTGGATACGCTTGTGCTGTTGTCGCGAGCCGATGAGTCTCTTGCAACGCCACTGCCTGAGGCTGACAATCTCTCAAGAGTATTTAACGATCTTAAGGCACAAGTTCCAGGGCTTGAATTCCTCACACTGATGAATGGTGATACTCTGGAAGCGACCACCGCGTGTCAGGACAGCGACCGCGAATGGGTGAACAGACAGCTACAAGCTCACTTCAGCGGTGAGCGCAACAGCCCCGTCAAGCTCTTCTTTGAGTCGGAAGATAGATCGCTGCTTGTAATCAGACGAGGACTGCATGCCACGGTACTTGCGGCGAAAAGCAGCACATCACCAGCAGAAATGTTCTGGGCAGGCGAAGAAGTCGAGCGGCAAGTCGTAGATACGTCCAAGAGTCACTGACCTTACGGGTATTCCATATATGGCATCTGTAAAACCACACCATCTTGTTAATGTTCTGCTGGAGCGAAGAGTCATTACTGCGGAACAATAC
>JAGVEU010000281.1 GCA_020057985.1 Calditrichota bacterium
AGCGCACGGCCGTGCGGCGCTACCCTCATATCCTACCGAGAGTTTTCTGAAGATGCTTCAACTGCTCTGCATCAGAGATGCGGCCGGTAGCTTGCTTGTTTGCAATCAGATCGTCGAGGGAGATGAAGTGAACGGGAACACCGAAGATCGCACCCTTGACCCGGCTTGGCCATGCGTCCTCAAAGCGAACACCCGTGACGTGCGTCAGAATGTCTATGCGAACGGGAGCCACGCCAAGTTGATACACAATATCCGCTTGAGAAAACGTCTCCGGCGTAATGCCGTCGTCCTTGAGGGGAGCGCCAAAATGCGCCAATGCTTGAAACAGCTTCTCTGCATTTACCGGCGAGTTGGAAACCCACAGGTCGAAGTCTTTCGTGAATCGCGGCTCGCTGTACTTCATTACTGCGTAGCCACCCACGATCAAGTACTCAACTTCGGCCTCGTTTAAGAGTAGTAACAGTTCTTTGAAATGTGGGCTTGCTTCCATGTTTGACTTCCTCTGCTAACTCAATCATTTCCCATGCGGCCCGGAAGATTGCTTCGTCACCCTGTTCCTGCCAGAAGGCAATATCAAAGTCCCGGTCAGGAAATCCACCCTTGACCAGCCGCGTTTTCCATTTGCGCTTTAGATCGTCGTCCACTGCGATTCGCTCTGTTTTTTCACCAAATTAATAGTATCGGTCTTCAATATACTGAATGGGAGTGACTTTGTCAAGTGGAAACGATGAACGAGGAGCGATGAACGATGAAGAAGGAACTCAGAAAAAGCTGAAACGCTGAAAGGCTGAAAGTAGACCTTTCAAGAATAGAACTCAGATTCTGGAATGTCGAGCTTGTCAACGATTTGGTTCAGGTAAGGAACCTTGACCTCGAAGTCCTTGCCGTGCCCGTGCAGCACCATGATTCTCATGCGGCCAGCGACCATCCGCTTCAGCTTGAAACCATTCGTGCAACGATCTATGCGCACGTCGTAGTTGCGGAGAATTCTCTGTACCTCTTTCCATCTTCGGGGAGGCAAACGAGTCATGGTTTGTCAGACTGATACGAATTGGCGGCGCATGTTTCTCAGCGCTCGCAAGTCAATCGGATACTGAGGCGTTACAGTCACCCGATCGGTCGTAATCTTGCGCGGAAGTCTGATCTTCCGCTTGAGTTCTGACTGAGCCTTGACTGCCTCCGCATATTTCTGCCAGTAGAAATCGCGCGGGCGGCCTACTCCGCTATTGACGTCCTCAATGAGTTGCTCGAGATACTTATTCTCAACCGCGTCTTCGAGAATTATGGTCAAAGCTTCTACAAGACTTTCTAGAGCGGACGCTACTGAATCGCCCATGCCAACTTGATTGAAGGGGAGGCACTTGGCCACGCACTCGTTGTCTTCCGTGTAATAGAGTAATACGGGCATCCCTTCGGCGTACCACCCCATCGCAACCGGGCCCTTGTCGCTGTGAAACAACAGTTTGAAATGTAGAGAAAACGCGAGTGGTTTGCGGATTTTTTCAGGAAGGATTCTGGTCTTGGCGACAGGCATGAATGGGTGTCCTCAATAGCTTGAGTGATATGCAAAATGCCAGCAAATACGATTGCTGGCATTTGCCATAATTTGGCGGGGCCGACGGGGCTCGAACCCGCGACCTCCAACGTGACAGGCTGGCGTTCTAACCAACTGAACTACGACCCCGAACCAAAAAGAAACGATGAAGTATGAACGATGAGCGATGAAGGAAGAAACCCATAGTGGCATCGTTCATCGCTCCACGTTCATCGTTCTCTTCGTGGGCGATGACGGATTCGAACCGCCGACATCCTGCGTGTAAAGCAGGCGCTCTGGACCAGCTGAGCTAATCGCCCTTGGAGAGTGCCATGCCCACAACGAGAAGCACTAATCCCACCAGTGCCACAGCGAGTCCCAAGATTGCGGCAATACCGGCAATCTCGTTCGTCGAGTTCTGCGTCAGAATGGCTTCCATCTTGTAGTGGTGGCTCTGATACCAGAACCCCCATGCGGACGCTAGGCCTCCTGCGGCTAGAAGTGCGCCGCCGCTCATTGCGAGATTTTGCATCCTGTTCATTCGAGTAGCTGGTGCTTGATCAGCTACAACTAGTTCGCCTTTCGCCATGATGGCATACGGAAAAACCACGCAATAGGCCAATACCATGAGAATGGGAGCGAGCGTTAGGCTCAGAAAACCATCTTGCGGTGGCTGAGCCAAACAGA
This sequence comes from Calditrichota bacterium, assembly GCA_020057985.1. GTDB lineage: Bacteria > Electryoneota > RPQS01 > RPQS01 > RPQS01 > JAGVEU01. Next base: position 2,222 of record JAGVEU010000281.1, read on the forward strand.
TGTAACCGACCAGCAGAAGGCCTAATCCCACCCCAAACGCCATGTAATTCTTGCGCGTGAAGGGAATCTGGAATTTAGGGCCTTTTTTTTCAGCCTTGGCTTTGTGGGTCGCACCCGGCAAAGGTTTTACTGGATGCTTTGGTTTTGGCGCAGGTGGAATGGTAGTTGCCCCGTTTTGTGGTACCAGAAATGACTCAGAACTATAAATTTACGCAGAATCCATTACTTTGTCAAGCGCCGAAATACAGAAGAAAGCCGGGGTAGTACCGCCCGACTCTCTTAAGGTATTGTTAAGTAACGATTTCTGTTTGAAGTCCTATGGAGCCGAAACCGATGTTTTGCGATGGCTGTCCTCTGAAGGAAGATCCTCCGGCGCCACCATGTGAATAGGCATTCCGGGATTCTTCGAGAGGCGTTTCAACATCGAAAGTTCATAATCGGATTGAACGGCTGTCGCAAGATCAACACTCTTGCCGAACAACATCGCATAGAGACTCATCGGGCCAGATCCGCCGAGATTCAGCGTAAAAAGGCTCGGCTTTGGATATTCAACGATGTTCACATCCTTGGCGGACTTGATCTTTGCCTGCTTTCGGGCGTAACTGATTGCCTGCTCCAGACCACCAATTTCATCCACTAACTTCAAACCGATGGCGCGATTTCCGGAGTAGACATGGCCTTGTCCGACAGAGTCTACATAGCTCTGCTCGAGGTTGCGGCCTGTTGCAACCTTGGCTGTAAACTCGCGATAGAAGCCCTTAATCATTTTTTCGACGAAGGCATGTTCTTCTGTGGTCAGATTGCGATCGGGGACCTGAAGGCCAATCAATGGAATCGTTATTCCAAAGCCCAGTTCCGCATGTTCTCCGACCTTAACGAAGTCAGAGGTGAAACCGGTCTTGTCACTGAGCTTTTCATTCCAGAACCAGCCGCCGATGACACCAATTGAGCCGGTGACCGTGAAGGGCGAAGTGAAGATGCGATCAGCGTTCATACTGATCCAATAGCCACCCGAACCTGCCACATTTCCTTGCGAGACTATCATCGGCTTCTTTTCGGAGACCTTATCCATCTTCTCGGCGACGAGATCGGAAGGTAGAGCATCTCCACCGGGAGAATCCGCTCGCAGAACCACAGCCTTTACATTCTTGTCCTTGGCTAAACGGCTTAAGAGTTTTGAGGTGTAGCGTCCGCGAATGCCAGTATCCATGTCACATTCGCCGAGCGCATACACGATGGCAACTTCCGGTTTTTTGCACCATAGCTGATCGGCAAACCACTCGGTTCGCACTTTATCTTTTTTAATCACGTCCGGCTTCTTACCTGAGACATGTTCGATCAGGTCACTAAGGTTGTCCCATCTTGCTATTGAATCCACAAGCCCCGCTGACTTGGCGCTTTCAGCATTGAAATAGAAGGTGGAGTCCACGTGCTTGCGAAGATCCGCTTCTGTAATGCCGCGAGCCATGCAGATGTCTTTTGACCATTGGTCGAAGAAATCGGAGATCATGTCCAGCCGTTGCTCTTTATCCTTGGGCGACATATCTTTGCGGGCGAAGGCTTCAAACGCCGATTTGTAATCGAAGTAGCGCCATTCCTCCACGCCGATTCCAATCTTCTCGAGGAAGCCCTTATAGAAGGTTCGACCTGCCACAAAGCCGGGCAACACAATGGCTCCTTGTGGATCCATCCAGAGATGGTCTGCGACAGTGGCGAAATAGTAGCCGTACATGTCTGCTCGATCCATATACATGTACACCTTCTTGCCGGAGGACTTGAAGTCAACCAACTTCTCGCGCACTTCCCACAGAAGTTCTCGTGAACCGTCGAATCCGGAAAGATTGAGCGCGATGCCTGCGATCTTCGGATCGTTCTTGGCATTCTCTATCAGGTTGAGTGTTTCAAGCAGCGTGATTCGCTCCTTGTCAAACCAGCGCGCTTTTTGATAGGTCAGGGTTCCCTTCATCGGGACACTCAGAACATTTGTCCGTTTCTTGAAGTACTTGTCTGCCGAGAACGTCGGTTGTTGCTCACCAAGTCGGAGCATATAGCTGGTGTTGGAGCGCTCGTATTTGTCGTCTTTGTTCTTCACATAGTGCGGAACGACATTGAATCCGAGGCCGTCCACTGAAAGGCCGAGACTAAGGCTGTAGAGTTTGTCCTGAGTGTCGGCATAGGGTTTGGAGAGTTTGAACGCGAGATTGATTCCGTCAAGCGGCTGCACCTCAAGTCCGGCACCCCACTGCATGGTCGTAGGATTGTCAAATCGCGAATAGGCGGCATCGGCGAATACGGTCAGCCGATGTGTTCCGAGTGGCCGAATCCCGATGTCAGAAATCGCGCGATAATCTCCGTCATCCA
>JAGVEU010000293.1 GCA_020057985.1 Calditrichota bacterium
ATCTGAGAAACCGATTGTGAAACCCTATGTCATCAAGGACTACGGCAACATGCGTGTCGCAGTCGTCGGTCTCATGAATGATGCCGATTTCCCGCCCGGCAGCACCTCGATGGACAGCATTCGCTTCAAAGTTGCGCCATATATCGAGGCTGCCAAGAAGTACATTCCATCCCTTGCACGCAGCAACGATGCCGTGATTCTGCTGGCGGAATTGTCCTCACAGGCGATAGATTCATTGCTCAAGATCGTTCCGGAGATTGACTTGATCATCTCGTCCGGCGCCTTGCGCTCCGGTGAGACCGCTACAACAGTGGGCAAGACGCGCATTATGGGTCCCGGTTCATCCGGTTACAACGGCCATTACACCATGTTGGAATTCAATCCGTCGTGGAAGGATAGCGTCGCGTTCGTAGATGCGAGTATTTCTCTGGACGACACTTATGACGAAACCGGGAAATGGGCCGATCGTCTGGCTGCTTTCCAAGCTTCTCCGCAGGCTGGAACATTAGCTTCGCCACCGAAACCGGCTCCATTATCACCAACGACCGCGCCGACAACTTCACCGGGGCAGCCGACAAACCTACCAACTACGTCAGCACAGAAGCCAGCGGCCGGCTAAGCACGGATACTCGCTCTGTATTCAGCGGTGTCGGTGTGAAATCGGCACCGCTTTCTTATCAGAATTCCTCTCACCCCCCCTACCCCCCCGCGAGCAGGGGGAAAAACTCAGCCTCCCCCCTGCTTGCGGGGGGGTAGGGGGGGTGAATGCAGGAACCTCTCCGCATTTTCAGGAGTTGAAGAGCAGATAACGTCCCTAAAAATGTCAATTGGAGTAATCGAACAAATGTCAATTGGAGTAATCGAACAAACCATGCAAAAGCTTTCCTTTATGCTCCTGGCGCTTGCACTCGTGCTAAGCGGCCTGTTGAGTATCGGTTGCAGCCGCGCTCCGGCGCAGGGCAAACTGCAAGTCATGTATAGCGGGAATATCAAGGGCAATGTCGCTCCCTGTGGTTGACACTCCAAAAAGGGTGGGTTGGCCCGGTGGGCTACCTTTATCAATCGCAGTCATGATCCAAATGCCAATTGGCTGACCGTTGACTGCGGCAACTATGTAGATCGCGCGGGCGCGAATGGCGGGTGCACCAGCAAGTGCGCCTTCATGATCAGCAGCTACGAAGACCTCTACTATGACGTCCTGAATATCGGCCGTCAGGAAGTCTGGATGGGCTATGAAACCATCAAGGCTCTTCAAGACAGCGCGAAGAAAGGCACTCAGTTCGTGTCGGCGAATTTGCTCGACAAGAAATCTGAGAAACCGATTGTGAAACCCTACGTCATCAAGGACTACGGCAACATGCGTGTCGCAGTCGTCGGTCTCATGAATGATGCCGATTTCCCGCCCGGCAGCACCTCGATGGACAGCATTCGTTTCAAAGTTGCGCCATATATCGAGGCGGCCAAGAAGTACATTCCATCCCTTGCGCGGAGCAACGATGCTGTGATTCTGCTGGCCGAATTATCCTCGCAGGCGATTGATTCATTGCTCAAGGTCGTTCCGGAGATTGACTTGATCATCTCATCCGGCGCTTTGCGCTCCGGTGAAACATCTACAACAGTAGGAAAAACTCGTATCATGGGTCCGGGTTCATCCGGTTACAACGGCCATTACACTATGCTGGAATTCAATCCGTCATGGAAGGATAGCGTCGCGTTCGTAGATGCGAGTATTTCTCTGGACGACACTTATGATGAAACTGGGAAATGGGCAGATCGTCTGGCGGCTTTCCAAGCTTCTCCGCAGGCTGGAACGTTAGCCTCACCACCGAAGCCGGCTTCACTGTCGCCGACAACCGCGCCAACAACTTCACCAGTGCAGCCGACGGAACGCCCGTCCACATCCACCTCTGCGTCCAAACCTGCCGCAGGCTAAGTTGCAATAACTCTCGATTTAGGCGGTGTTCGGCATGTAACCGGCACCGCTTTCTTATCAGAATTCCTCTCACCCCCCCTACCCCCCCGCGAGCATGGGGGAAGCAGCTTTTTCCCTACTTGCGGCAACCGGGTTTGAATTCGGTTCCCCCCTGCTTGCGGGGGGGTAGGGGGGGTGAGTGAAGAAACAAACGGACTCACGTATCCCCCCAATATGACTTTCTAAGTGCAGAATTTTATATAAATTAACATAGTTCCAAGGGTTCACTGCAAATCCGCCCAGTTGATTTCCTCCTTAGAAATTAGTAAATTCCTCAATTAGAGAGAATTCGAGGAATTCAGAAAACTGGCCGGTGCGGTGTCCGAGAATCCGCTTCGGCTGCAAACCCCCTTGTGAACATTCAAACTACCCTATAGGAAAAAAAATGAAAAAACTGACTTGGACATCCATTCTGTTACTTAGCCTTCTCGCGGCAGTATTCGTCGGCTGCTCCGAGGACGACGAAACCGCTCCAACAGCCTATCCACCTAACGCACCGTCAGGTCTGACTCTTGCCCAAGCCGTGCGATCTATGGTGGCAATCAGTTGGACTGACAATTCCACCGATGAAGACACATTTCAAGTGCAGCGTTCTGTAGACAGCTCGACCTTTGCGCATCTCGTGTACTTGAGAGCCGACAGCCATTCATCCACTGATGCTACGATTCTTGCCAACAAGAAATACTGGTATAAGGTTCGTTCTAAGAATGCGAACGGAGCGAGTTCCTTTACGACACCGTCGAGCATCTGGACTTGGCCTGCAATCTATGACTTTAGCACTGACCAATCCGACAATTTCACCGATGCTCAGGACAACAATGGCAATGATTATGTCTACGAGTGGAGTGCTGCGGATTCAGCCTTGAAATTGACAGTAAACGATCCGCCGGCGGATAGTACAGTCCACGTGACATCTGACTACACGATGCCAAATCAAGGATGGTTCGAGTCACGAATTAAAGTGGAGTCTTGGTTCCAGCAATCCGGGCAAGCTCCTACAGAAGTTAGTATGTTCATGGAGCTTGATCCAACTGGTCAGACGCTTGATAATGTTGTTGGTCTCAAGATCAGCCAGTTAAAAACTAAGGTTATGTATTACGCGGGCGACACCCAGTATTTCGCTGACACCACTCTCGCTCCGCTCACAGATAATACTTGGCACACGTTTCGATTTTTTCACCAAGGTAGCCATTGGACCCTTTATATTGACGGAAGTAGTATCTGGAACGGGAGCATTCCGACAGCGTCTTCTGGAAATTTGACTCTCGAATGGCAGTTTGACCGCGGCGCGGGACCGGACGATCAAGTTTTTTGGCTTGATAATGTTTCAAACGCCGCAGCAACTCCTGGAGCTGATGTTGTTAACGGGAGTATCGTCCGCACTGCAAGTCACTCGACACCTCGCAGTAAGTAGGACAGATCTGGAGACTCATTTCCTGATAAGAGCGGCGATTCGTCGCTCTTGCCAGGCGCACTACTTGTAGCCATCGGATGAAACGACTCGATCTACTTCCCGCAGTTCTACTCATCATTCTCAGCATTGTGTCGCTGAGCGGAATCGCTGATGCAAAGCGCAAGGAGATCAAACCTCCTGCGCGCATTTCGTATTCCGGCAATATGGTGGGAGAACTCGAACCATGTGGTTGACACAGCAAGAAAGGTGGGCTGGCCCGGAGGGCTGCCTTTTTGAAAAAGACGCGCCCCGACTCCATTGCCAATCTGACGGTGGAGGCGGGCAACTTTGCGCCGCCGCCGCACTCGCAAGGCGACAAAGCCAAGACCAAGGCCTTTCTGGATTTCTACCGTGTGGACCGCTATGATGCGATTACTCTGTCATCCAGTGAAACATCGCTCGGCATGAAGCTGTGGACGGAGTCGAAGCAGCAGGGATTTCCCATTGTGGTCGCCAATCTTTTCACCGACGCAAAGGGCAAGAAGCCGGTGTTTGAGCAGTTCCTCATAAAAAAGGATCATGACTATCGCCTCGGTGTGATCGGATTCATTTCGCAGGTTGCATGGGCGAATTTGAAGGACTCCACCTGCACATTGACCTATAAGTCACCCTTCGAATTCAAGAAGCTGATTCACAAAGTGGCCAAGAAAACGGATCATCTGACCGTGCTTGGCGAGTTCAGCAAGGCGGTGGCGGAATCTCTGATTCATGCCTTTCCTGAGATTGATCTTGTTGTGACATCGGCCAACGACAATAACGGTCAATCAATTCCCGTTGGAAAGTCCGTGATCGTCGGCGCTCAATCAAAAGGCTACTACGGGAGCTACGTGGACTGGAATTTCTCCCGACCGGATACCGCGAATCCTTTCATTCTGACCACCGCGGCGCTTGATGGCACGCACGGTGTAGATACACTGGTCACGAATCTTATTAGCGCTGCCAATGAGCTGATTAAGGCCAAGAAGAATCCCTGAATTGAAAATAACCCACTCGCCCACTATGCAAGTTCTATCCATACTCGTGCTAATTGCAATGCTCTCGACATCCTCTTTTGCGGAGAAGAATCCGCGGATTCTTAGGTTCGATATTGATACCTCGGCTGCTCCGAGCTTCTATCCAACAGATAACCCATTCGGGATTCTGGCCTCGATGAA
>JAGVEU010000248.1 GCA_020057985.1 Calditrichota bacterium
AGCAACCAGAAGTCTGTAGCGATGGCACGGGCAATCAGCTCGTTGCTTGGGAGGATAACAATTCCAGCGAGATTCGCGCTGCCAAGATCACGCTCGATGGTCAATTGCCTTGGGGTGGAGATGGAGTGATGGTTCGCTCAACGGGGAATTATGTACGACGAATTAGTGTCTGTTCTGACGGCGCAGATGGATGCTTCGTGGCATGGGATGAAAGGGTAAGTTCATACAACGATATTGTCGCACAACGGCTGAGCGCAAGCGGAGATCTGCTTTGGCAGGCAAACGGAATAACTCTTTGCAACATGCCGTATGACCAAATGAATGTTGACATCGCAACCAGTGTCAATAGCGGGCAGCCCGACGGATTCGTTGCCATCTGGCAGGACGGTCGCGTCAACGGCTGGGGCTTCGAGGTATATGCCCAAAAAATCCTGCCTGACGGACAAACCGTGTGGACGACAAACGGCCTGAAGGTCGCCGGAGATGCCACTCCTGATGGAGGTTCGTCCTATGAGTCCGTCTGTGTGACTTCGGATCGTTATGGCGGTCTGGTGTGCGCGTGGAACAGGAACATCACCACGTGGTATGAAACCAATATCTCAGCATCCCGCGTCGCATCAAACGGTCAATTGCTCTGGGGAACGAATGGCGTGGAAATCGCATCTTCTCGCGGCAATGCAATTTTCGGCGAAATCCTCAATGATTTCGGAACCGGAGTGTTTGTGTTGTGGCAAACCGCATCTGCGCCGGCATCCGGATTGCGTGTGCAACGGCTGGATCTCTCCTCCGGCAATTCCTTGCTAACCCCCGGCGGCTTGATGATCGCACCCGGAATGGACGGCGTCGCGGATGATCTCGAAGCTATTTCTCTTGGAGGAAATCGTGTCGCATACGTTTGGAAAGACTCGCGCAACAGCGATGGGTATCACCTCTATTACCAAGTTGCAGATTCCACAGGTCACACTGAACGAACTCCCAACGGCCAACCTCTGACCACCGATTCCATTTGGACACAACAAGACGATCCAAAGTTGTGCAGTGATGGCAGCGGGGGATTCTTTGCCGCGTATGTTGCAATAAACAACACAGTTCGAATTCGTCTTTCCCATGTGAATGTGCAAGGAGAGGTTGTCGCGCCGTTGAATGGAGCATTTGTATTGGACATCGGAAATGACCAGATGACTCCCTATCTCACACCTGATGGTGCCGGTGGTTGCTATGTGGCGTGGACAGCCTATAATGACAGTTGGTGGATAGACCTCTGGGTTATGCGAATGAGCGCCGCTTGTCAACCGGTTTGGTCACAACCCACACGGCTGACCGATTCAGATACGGACGAGTATCTTCGCGGAATACTCACAGATCCCGACGGCAGTTGCATGTTGGTCTGGGGAGGTGGCACCTTTAACGAACGGAATATTTACAGCGCTCGCATCGGTCTGGATGGTACAGTTAACTGGATTCACGACGTATGTTCCGCTGTAAACGAACAAGAGTATCCGGCGATGGCGTCAGACGGTCAAGGTGGTGCTTATTATGCCTGGCGAGACGAGCGCACCGGCGGACAAACTCGCGTTGTTTATGCACAGCACCTTGCCGCAAATGGCACGGAACTGTGGGCGCATAATGGCATTCTCGTTCCGGGTTCATCTTCAGTGTATCGAGTCGCTATCAGCCCCAATCGTCTTGGAAATCTATTTGTTGTATGGGAAGATTTTCGCAACGGCGATAACTTGGATCTCTTTGCGCAAAAGCTCGCTCCCGATGGCAACGCACTATGGTCGGACACCGGAGCTGTGGTGTGCGTTGCGCCCGGCGATCAATCGGAAGTCTCTTTGCGTACCGATGGCTTGGATGGCTTGTTTATCACTTGGACGGACGGCGATCCGTGGCAGAACGCACATATCTACGCCACTCATTGGAAATCCAACGGTGAAGCGGTCAGTGATTTCTGGCAGCCACAGCGCGGCACTCAGATCAGTGGAACTGAAGGAACTCAGAAGGATGCCGTTCTTGCTGATGATGGAGCCGGTGGATGGTTCGTAGCGTGGCTTGATGTGCGTGGCGACGGTGATTGGCGATTCGCGGAAGTGTATGCTCAGCGTATCGAGGACGGCTATTCCCCACTCAGCACGGACAAGCGTTCGCGCGAGATTCCAGATGTGTTCTCGCTCGCCCAGAACTATCCTAATCCGTTCAATCCGAGCACGGCAATTTCGTTCACGCTGCCACGCGCCAGCGATGTCACCCTGCGGATATTTGACATTCTGGGCCGCGAAGTAATGACCCTTTCTAATGGCAGAATGAATACCGGAAGTCATCGAGTATTTCTGGATGCGTCAATCCTTTCGTCCGGCATGTATATTTATCGCCTGCAAGCCGATGGCTTCAATGCCAGCAGGAAAATGATCGTGCTGAAATGATCCTGTGATATGCCATAACGGCTGTCATCCTGAACGAAGTGAAGGATTACTGAAAGTTGGTCCAAATGAATTCGAAGACTCTTGCTATCGCACTCTTAGTGATCCTTCACTACGGAAGACCTTTGTTCAGGATGACGGAGGAGGCGGAAGACCTTCATTCGGGATGACAGCCAACTTGCCGGGCTTCATGTTTGGAAGAAGTGGGCTGAGCAAGAGGGCAGAGATCCTTCACTGCGGAAGACCTTGTTCAGGATGACAGAGGGGGCGGATGACCTTGTTCAGGATGACAGAGGGGGCGGATGACCTTGTGTTCAGGATGACGAATTTGTGGACTGTCATTCTGTAGCTTTGTTTTCGCTGTCTCGGGGAACCAATAATCTCAGCTTACTTGCACTGCTAACTTCTTGTTCAATCGGTCGCGAAGAGGAATCCTCTGCAAGTGAGCTGAGATTTCTCTGTCTGTAATTCTGAAAAATAAACGAGGTAGGGGCGCATAGCAATGCGCCCGATAAAAAATATACGACAACAACTCCTAACTCATGCCCCTCATCATCCAAAAATACGGCGGAAAAGCGCTCGCTAGTCCCGCCGACATCCAGCAAGTTGCGCGTTTGATTTTCGAGCGGCACAACTCCGGCGTGCAGCTCGTGATTGTGGTGTCCGCGATGGGCGATACGACCGATCGCTATCTGAGCCTGGCGCGCAGTGTCAATCCTCATGCTGCTGGCCGGGAACTCGATGTGCTGCTTTCGGTTGGAGAACGTATTTCCATTGCCATGCTCGCACTGGCTCTCAATGCCCTCGAAGCTGGTCTTGCGGTTTCGCTCACCGGAGCGCAGGCGGGAATTATCACCGACACCGTTCATACTGCGGCTAATATCGTGGAAATCCGTCCGCTCCGAGTGCGCGAAATTCTCGATCAAGGCAAAATCCCAGTCATTGCCGGCTATCAGGGAATCACGATTGACAAAAACATCTCCACCTTGGGGCGAGGCGGCACCGATGCCACCGCGGTTGCTTTGGCCGTTGCCTTAGGTGCAGAGCGTGTGGAATTTATGAAGGATGTGGACGGTGTCCAGAGTGCCAATCCCAAGCTAATTCCGGTTGCCCGTGTGATCCCTGAACTTCGGTATATAGATGCCCTCGAAATGATGGGCTGCGGAGCCAAAATTCTTCAGGTTCCGGCAGTCGAACTTGCGTCAGAACACAATGTTCCATTGGTAGTCGGGAACAGTCGGACCGGTGTTCAGGGTACAATCATCAGCGAAAAGCCCTTGCTGCAAAGAACCCTGATGGCTGTCGTATTGGAACCAAATGTTCACCTCTTGAGTTTTGCATCAAATACTGCTATCTTAAAGGTTATCCGTGAACTCGGTCAATGCGGCTGCACGCCTCTGTTAACGGTGAGTTCACAGCAAGAGCATGTGATCGTTGTGAAGCGCGAAGAAGCCCAACGTCTGGGTCTTGAAGAGCCCGAGCACCAGCTTCATCCCTCATCCCTCATCCCTCATCCCTTATCTTTGGTCACTCTCATTGGGCCAGGAGTAGGTGGTCACGGTGATCTTGCTCATGCAGTGCAAGAACGGCTCGCACCCTACAAGGATCTGCTTGCAGCTTTGAGTCTCACGGAAAGCCGATTGTCTGTGCTCCTTCCGGAGACTCAAGCACAGAATTTCGCAACGGTAGCGCATGAACTCTGTCTTACTGGTCATGCCTATGGTTGATACTTGGCAACATCAGTTTCGCTGTGCTTTCTCCCTGACGGCGATTCTCGCGATATTCATGGCAGGCATATTGCTCGCCAATCAGGGAGAGCAAGAAACTATGCCGCTTGATGCGGCGGAACACAATTCAGAATTCATGGCTTCTAACGGTCGTTTCAGCGCACTTACGGTTCGAGTCGGACTCCTGGAAGAGTACAAGAAAATTACTTTCCAGATGCACGGCTGCTATCGCATCGAGTCCCTCAGCGGTGACATCCTGCGCGCGGCCGGAACTTCCAAGTCACGTTGGCGGGCAAGGATTGAAGAATCCGCTCCGGCTCAAATGCTCTATAGTGTGCTGGTTGCGTCTTATCCGGATAGCGACAAGGCGATGGCATTGGCTGAAATTTTTGCCGGACAAGGACAATCAGCTGTGGTCAATCAAATCGGCGGACCGGTCGAACTGAATGGGAACGACGTCGTCAGTGACAATACACAGTATCGCGTTCAAATCGGCAACTTCAAGACAGAAGCCGAAGCACGAGCCTTGCGTGAAACTTGCGATGCTGACTACTCGCCACGGATCATTCGTGAGGTCATTCGCAAACCCAAAGGCATGATTGAGTTTTTTGATGCTGACATGACCGAATCCTACATGACCGAGGCGGGCTTCCGACTTATTCCCGAAGATGCGAATGCGACAGTCACGATTTGCAGTGTGCTCACGGTCTCGGGCTTTACCTATGAAAGACCTGAAGATCGTCGCTACGCCGGCATCGTGGAAATCTACCTCGATCGTACCGGCGGATTGGCCGCGCTCAACGAAGTGGATATTGACACCTATCTGCGCGGTGTCGTTCCGGCGGAAATGCCGGCCATGTTTCCCTTCGATGCACTCAAAGCACAAGCCATCGCAGCGCGAACCGTGGTTATGGCGCAAAAAGCGACGCGGCACACCAATGATCCCTTTGAACTCTGCGCCCATGTCCATTGTCAGGTCTACTGCGGAGTAACCCGCGATGATGAACGCTCCAATCGCGCCATTGAAGAAACACGCGGCGAACTGCTGGTCTCAAACGGCGAACTTGTAGACGCTTTCTACAGCGCCGTATGCGGCGGGCATACGGAAGATGCTGAGTTGACTTGGTTGACTCCCATGCGGCATCCAGCGCTTGGTGTGCCCTGTTCCTGCAGTGACTCGCTCGACTATCCGGACTTGACCACGGAAGCCGGCGTGCGCAGGTGGATTCACTCCAGCCCGAGTGTGTGCTGTAATCCGAATAATCACAATCTGCCTCTGCCCGCAGATTATGGTAAGAAACACTTTCGTTGGGAAATCTCCTACACTCGCTCCGAATTGGAAGACATCATTCGCGACAAGACCGGCGCCGATGTTGGAACTCTTTACGACATTCTTCCCATCTCCCGCGGCAAGTCCGGCCGTCTTGTTGAAATCGAAATCCTCGGCTCCCGCAGAAATCTGCGTATCAAACGCGAACTGAAAATCCGCCGCGCTCTGGCCAAGACTCAACTTGAAAGCTCCTGTTTTCTTGTTGAAGTTCTCCCTGACAGCACGGGATTGCCGATGGAAATCGTCTTCAACGGAGCAGGTTGGGGACACGGCGTGGGCATGTGTCAATGCGGAGCCGCCCGCATGGCCCTCGACGGAATGACCTACCAGCAAATCCTCGAGCACTACTACTCCGGCGCAGCCGTAGAAAAGCGATACGGATTCTGAGTAAGGGATGAGGGCGGAGGGATGAGGGATGAAAACTCAAAATCTAAAATATGGTACGTCGCCATTACTAGCCAGTACCGTCCCCGGTGCTGGTCCGGAACTCTCATAATGCACATTATGCTGTCATCCTGAATCCCCCAAGTCATCGAGGGGAGTGAAGGATCTCTCCAGATTAAGCCCGTGTACTGCCGGAAGTCAGATTTGATGTTATGAAACAAACAGATACTTGGAAAATAGAATGACATACCCATCCTATCGAAAACCATTGCGAAATCGCGCAGCGCCCATTGAAGAAAAGCCTAAGACAGCCCTCGTTCGCAAGTTGCTCAGGATTCGCAAAAAAATCGAGGATTCGGGAGCAAAACTGCTATCATGGGATGAACTTGAACGTGAGATCACAGCCCGGCGAGGCGAAAGATAGTCATGATCAGGACTTTCCTCGACTCAGGTGTCTTGATCGCTGCGGCGCGTGGAAAGAGGACTATTTCCAACGTTGCCATGCAGATATTTGATGATCCGGAGCGGGTGTATCTCAGCAGTGACTTTGTAAAACTCGAGGTCTTGCCAAAGGCTATCTACCATAAAAACACTGAAGAAGCAAGTTTCTACTTGGCGTTTTTCGACTGCGTTAATTATTGGGCTAAGATCAATGCTGCCCTCATCAGACGCACTCATGAGGTGGCGGGAAGATATGGATTATCAGCCATGGATGCCCTGCATCTTGCGGCGGCAATATCTCTGAAAGCCGATGAATTCGTTACATGCGAGAAACCCGGCAAACCGTTATTTCGAGCATCAGACGAAATTCGGGTCAGTACTATTCACCGGTAGGAATCTCGTCACGCTGGAGGAATAATCAAGGCATGAACAACGAACCCCGCATCCCAATAGACAAAGAGAAAATCAAAGTTTTCTGCGAGAAGTGGAAGATCACGGAGTTCTCTCTCTTCGGCTCAGTGCTGACGGATGAATTCCGGCCGGACAG
>JAGVEU010000019.1 GCA_020057985.1 Calditrichota bacterium
AGATCCGCATCACGGATATTTATTGGCCATACTGTCAACCGGATTCGTTCTATCAACACTATGCCATGCCTGTTCCCTGGGCTGATATCCAGCCGGGCTGTGATTACCCCGCGACGTCTTGTGATGAGCCCTGCGATCCTGCCTCATCCGATAGATGGTTTATAGATGACTTGTACTGGACGTATGATATTCAGACGAACACTCTCAGCAATGTGCTTCATGGTCTGAGTAACGGTTGTGTTTGCATGCTTATGGGAGTTCCTCTGACGCCACCTCAGCATGTTCACTTCGATCCGGCAAACGGAATGGGGCAATCGTTTACGTGCGGAAGCTACTGCTACTTTCAGTTGTGTGTGGGACCCGGTTTGTCGCGCGAGCAGAGGCCGGTTCTGAATATCCACAGTGACTGTGATAGTCTGGGTGGGTGGCACTATGAGAACGGTCCAGCCTACATCTCACCGCTTGGAGTATTCATCTATCAGTTCAGCGCAAGTGATTGTCACATCACTGTGACTCTTGAATCCATTCTGCCCGTTGAATTGGTGAGCTTTACGGCTGCCGCCGGTGATCAGGAAGTCGTCTTGCATTGGCAGACGGCCAGCGAAAACAATAACTCCGGTTTTGAGATCACGCGCAACGGCTTCCTTGCGCATACTGAACCTGCGTCCAACAGCCCGACCGGAAGTAGCTACAACTGGACAGACTATCAAGTATTAAACGGCGCCACCTACGACTATACACTCGTATCTGTTGCATTGGATGGGTCACGCGAAGATCTGAAAAGTGTGAGCGCAACTCCAATTCCGTTGGCAGCGTCAGTCATGGAATATGCACTGCATCAGAACTATCCGAACCCCTTCAACCCGAGCACAGAGATTGTATTTGACATGAAGGAAAACGGCCCGGTAACCCTGAAAATCTACAACCTGATGGGTCAGGAAGTAACAACCCTGCTGAACGGCAACCTGAGCCAAGGTCGTCATTCGATCAGCTTCAATGCCGCCAATCTGCCTTCCGGAGTTTACATGTATCGCATGGAAGCAAACGGCTTCAGCGCGCAGAACAAGATGCTCCTGATGAAGTGATTTGACGTCATCGGCAAATCATCCTGAACGTAGTGAAGGATCTTTGCCTTATAAGCGTGTCATCCTGAACCCCTAACTCTTCGAGGGGGTGAAGGATCTCTCTTTTGAAACAAGCGGGGCGGCCATTTTGGCTGCCCTCTTTTTTTCATCCTTCGCCCTTCCTCCGCATGCCTCTTCTTAGTCCCTTTTTGGACACGAAGGTACAGAATAGATTTCCACAAGTGTATGAATAACAAATGTCTACATGTGAAACTGGGTGCAACCTATTTTTTCTGACCACGCTTTTCTCTTGACAATCCGCCATTTGAAATGTAGCATAATGTTATCGGTCAGGAATCCCAAATCGCGTTCACAGGGTTTGACCTGCAACTGTTGTTTATTTCTTTTCAGCCCCCGCCGAGATTCCCCACTTGATCCGTGAATTTACTTGAGACATGAATCCTTAATATACATAATCCATAGAAGAAACTATGAAACACTTTATTGCTTTTTTCACGATTAGTTTGTTGGCGGTTGGAACGTTGGCGTTCGCCCAGCAGACCTTTGCTCCAACAGGTGACACCTATGTCAATCCGGGAAGCCCCGATTACAACTGCAACGGCAGCGATCTTACCGTACGGAACAACGACGGCGCGGGGTCATGGGACCTCTGGAACTGCGATGTGCTGATCAAGTTCGATCTCTCGTCAATCCCGCCCAACACTCCGATTACCTCGGCGAGTCTGAAACTCTATTACTACCGCTGGTGGGACAACAATCCTGCCGGGCGCCCTTTGCAGCTCCATCGGGTAAACGGCACTTGGGAAGAGACTACCGTCACCTGGAATAATCAGCCCACCTGGAACGCGACGATTTCGGCGGTCACTAATGTTCCTTCATCGTATGGCTGGATGAGTTGGGATGTGAGGGCAGACGTCCAGGCAATGGTCAACTCACCCTCAACAGACTTTGGTTGGCGCCTGATGGACGAGACCCCATGGGGAACCTACAATATTCCCATAACCTACTTCTATCGGAGAGAAGCCAGCAGCAACCAACCGTATCTCGAGGTCACCACGACAGGGGGAAATCAACCCCCGGTTGCCGAGGCGAACGGCCCGTACAGCGGTTCGGTCGGGCAAACGATTACTTTCAGCGCAACAGGGAGCAATGATCCAGACGGGACAGTTGTTGGCTATCGGTGGTGGACCCCCGACGGGACAACTTGGAATTCGGGATGGATCACCAGCGTGACCATAACGCATATCTTCAGTAGTGAGTATCACGGCCAGATCAATCTTCAGGTCAAGGACAACCTGAACGCCACGGGACAAGACGTGGCGCAGGTAAATGTGGCGGGAACACGACAGTACAAAGTCGACAGTTTAGTAATCCAAGATGGCAACGCTATATGCGATATTGCATCGCCTTCCAATCTTATATGGCTCCGACACTTCAACAGTAGCTGCCAGACTGTAGACGATCGGACCAACATCGCATCTTTCCCTCTTACCGTTCCGAGTAGTGCAATTCAAGCAAACACTATTCACATCAGGGCGCGCGTGGAAGAGTGTCCTAGTGGTGGAATTCTACCCAATATTGGATGTACTTGGAATTGGGATGGCCATGCACCTACAGGCAACTTGAATCGATTCACCGACTGGGGACAGACCCTCTCAATTCAAACCCCGGCTTCTGTCGGCGTGTACACGCTAAACTTGGATTTTGCAATCACGGACCCTATTACCCATGCGGTTCGTCACGAGACAATCGCACGCAAAGTCTTCGTGACCTTGCAGCGTACGCAGTTTCCTTTGCTGTTCGGTGGATGCGGCGCAATCGGGTCAAGCACATCCGCGCTACATGCTGCTGTATACGATACCGCCTGTCGGTGGGGAGCCGGAGCGACATCTATTGATGGACTGCAGAACCCTCTCATTCCACGACTGCGCCAATCTGAGTATTCGAGAAGCCACTGGCAATACGGATATTTCGGCAATCCCCCAAGGCGTTGCTCGGCAGTTGAACTTGCGGCGAGCTGGTATGGTGGGCTCTGTCGAAATGGGACATGCGGGCCTTTTTCGGGTGTGCTAGAAGATCTATGCCGTGTGCACGGGGTAAGCAGCGTCAGCCAGGCTGTATTCGAAATCCCAAACCCAGAGTTCAACGACTACAACCACTTTATTACCAACGAGAAAGCCTCATTGGACCCGCAATTTACAGGCAATGCGTCGGAACAGGGTCATTCGCCCACCCATCGGTACGAATTCGGAGACCATCAATTTCTCTGGTCAGCCACGGGGAACAAGTATCATGACCCGACATTCGATCTGGTCTATACATCCGATCCCCCTACCGACCCACCGTCGTGCGTCCCTCCGAATGCTCCGACCTTACAGTATGTCTGCTGTCACGAGTTCGTCTGGATGTTCTTTGGGAACTGCCATGTCACCCCCTTAGGCGCATACATATGCGATATTACAAACCCCTCGGGCTATACGATTCTCTACGCAGGTGATGGCTACGGTGGATGGCCGACTTGGCAATACTACCTTACCGTTCCGTTGAGCACAAGTGAGGCTGGAGACGTGACCCCCGGGTATTCACCCCCTCCTGTAATTCTCTCGGATCGCTTTCATTTCACCGGGAATGCTGGCTTCGATGAAATCGACGCGAATGGTGATGGCTACGCCGAGGCCCTCGTTGCTGAACTTGAGGCGACCGTCTCCGAGGCCGATGATTACACGGTAATTGGACAGCTAACGAAGGATGGTACGCTTATTACTTCCAGTCCACGGTTCCGCGACAACAGGCTTAGCTCCTTTGGCTATTCCGGCCCCGTGGGGACGATACAAGCGCATCTGGAGTTCTCGGGCGAAGAGATTTTCAGGGCCGGGCTCGACGGCCCATACACCGTCAGCGCATGCGCGATTAGCCACGGGAACCCTGAGGATACGGTTTCCACCCAAACACCGGCGTACACGTTTCCTGCTTTCGGCGAGTCCAGCGCCGGCTTCGGAACGATAACCGACGAGGGGATTGACACTGATCAGGACATTGCTTACAATATCCTGCGAGTGCGTGTTGGAGTCCAAGTGAGGATGCCGGGTGAGTTTAACCTTGTCGGCGCTGTGATGAAGGATACGGTGGAAGTCACGGCTGTGTCAGTCTCACAGACATTAGGTCCCGGTTTGCAGAACATGAATCTCGATTTCCGTGGAGCGGATATTCGAAATTCCGGTCTGAACGGCCCCTACTCTGTTCTTATCAGTCTTACCGATTTCCATGGCGAGATAATCAGTACGCGTCACCTGACGCAGGGATGTCAATCGTCCAACTTCGATCTG
This sequence comes from Calditrichota bacterium, assembly GCA_020057985.1. Taxonomy (GTDB): domain Bacteria; phylum Electryoneota; class RPQS01; order RPQS01; family RPQS01; genus JAGVEU01. The sequence continues at coordinate 4,412 of JAGVEU010000019.1, forward strand.
TCTGCACTTCACTTGAACGGCACTCACACCGATTTCGGCATGGACGTCAACGGGAACGGGCTTTATGACATTCTACGCGTGCAACTTGGCGCTCAGGTTGACAGTTCGGGTACGTACGAGGTTGCCGGGTGGCTAGCAGAACCGCCTTCAGCCTTGGATTCGCCCGGCGAGGTTTTTGCCTTTGTCAGCACAACAGTTCAGTTGGCTCCGGGGCTGGAGACGATTTCACTGGATTTTCCCGGCAGTGCCATCCGAACTCATGGCGTGAACGGGCCGTATGTCTTGAAAGCAGTGGAAGTCAAGTCAGAAGACTTCCAGCCGATCTTGAATGTCGCGCCCGGCTTCCCCACCTCCGCGTACCAGTTCACTCAGTTCGAGATCCTGCCGCGCATCCTGCAGTATACTGGGAACCATGATGACTTCGGTCTGAATACCGATGGAGACGAGCAGTATGAGGAGCTGGTAGTGCGCATGGAAGTCGTGTTCGACTCTTCCGCTCTTATTCTCGCCGCCGCTGAGATTTGGGACGTTGATGGC
>JAGVEU010000132.1 GCA_020057985.1 Calditrichota bacterium
GACGCTCTTCCGATCTACGCCATTCTGAACAACGTGGTGAAGTGGGAGAGCAATGTCGCCAAGACGGACAGCTTCTATCGTCCCATTGCCCTGTGCTATTGCGGCACGGAATTCACTGTGAAAGACGAAGCTCTGAAAGTGGATCGCAATCGCACAACTTATCTACTGTGCAGCGAGGAATGCCGGAGTAGGATCGAGAAGGCAACGGCGGAAGAGGACGCGACTTGGCTGCGGAGATACAGCGCCTACAAGCTGATTGATGACACCTATGACTTCAACGGCAGGCGCGTCGCGAACTGCATTTGCGCGTTGCGCTTTCCAGTAACGGAGAGTTCAAACTGGGTCGCTGAGAACGGCTTCAAATTGCATGTTTGCAGTGACGAGTGTTGCCACAAGTATTGCGAAACAGAACCCAGCGGTCGCAGTATGATTCTCGGGCGGCCGATGGGCGGCAACCCGCATCCGAAAAAGTTTCCGGGCGTGAGCAGGCGTTAGGGAAGTCTCGCCGAGCGGGGTGTCCTCACCCCGCCGGAATCCGAGCCTCACTATAGCCGCCACGAAGAGTGTCCTCACCCTTCGCGAGTTCTTGTGGCGCTTGATTATTTGGGAACACGCATAATACGGAGAGCGAGATTCTGGACGCCCGCGCGAAAACCAAAGACGCGCCGTGTCCAGAATGACACCAAAGTGAGCGTTTGATGACTCCAAAGGAAGCGCTTATTTAGCGATTGCCGCTGGCTGTCTTTTCCTGTCATTCTGGACACTGACCGTCCTCGGTCAGGCGTTCAGAATCTCGTTTGATTTATCATCACTTTCGCCATGCCCTACATTCCCAGACTTGCGAGAATGATTGGCACTCCTTGACAACCTCCCCCCGATTCCGTATATTTAAGACTTGATCCTCCTATTAGAGTTTGATGTTTTTTCACTGAGGTAGTCCAGTTTGGCAGCTCTCTTTTCTTCGCAACTTACACAAGAACATATCCTTGAAACGCTAAAGACCATAAAGTATCCCGGCCTCATGCGAGATATTGTCTCATTTGGATTGGTCAAAGGTGTTGAGATTGAATCCGGTATTGTTCGCATCAAAATCGTTCTTAAGACAAAGGACGCGAATATTCCCCAGAAAATCGAGAACGAGATCAGTGCGGCGGTCGGTAAACTGTCAGGGGTCAAGGAAGTCCATATTGACATGAATTGGACTCAACCGGAGCAGCCTCATCATCACGATCCTCATGCTCGGCCAGATGACGGCGTGCCTCTGCTTCCCGGAGTCAGAATCAAGATCGCAGTGGCCTCAGGCAAGGGCGGAGTGGGGAAGAGTACGGTTGCGGCCGGACTCGCGCTGATGTTTCAGAAGGCGGGGCACAAAGTCGGCTTAGTGGATTTCGACATCTACGGGCCGAGTGTTCCAACGATCATGGGCATTTCCGCCAAGCCGCTTGTGCACGATCAGAAGATCATCCCCCTCGACCGCAACGGCATGAAACTGATGTCCATGGGATTTCTCGTGGATGCCGGCACACCCATGATCTGGCGCGGGCCGATGGTACATCAAGCAACTGAGCAATTTCTTCGGGATGTCAACTGGGGCGAGCTTGATGTATTGATCGTTGATCTGCCGCCGGGCACGGGTGACGCTCAGATGACTTTGTCGCAGAAGATCAAACTCGATGGAGTGGTGATTGTTTCTACGCCACAGGATCTGGCGTTGATTGACGCTCGCAAAGGCGTGGCAATGTTCAGAACCCTCGAGGTGCCGATTCTGGGCATTGTGGAGAATATGTCCGGCTTTCACTGCCCGCATTGCGGCGAAACGACTTACATTTTCGGCCGTGATGGCGCTGCCAGCGAGGCCGAAACACAGGAAGTTCCGTTGTTGGGCAAAATCCCGCTTGTCCCTGCCTTGGTCATTGCTTCTGATCAAGGCGATCCGATGGGAGCGATTGAAGCCGACAAGGAACTCTCAGAGATTTTCACAGCGATGGCCAATCAGGTCTCAAAGAGAATCGGCCTGACAACACGAACTCTTGCTCGTCAACACTAAACACTATGAGAGCGTTAGCACAGAGTGATTTGGCTATGTTTAGGTGCTTGAAAAAGCCTATCGCATACGTTGAAAGTAACTACCAAGTGAACACTCGCCAGGCAAGAAGGGTCAAACAAGAAAGATTGGAGAATTCCATGCAATACGCAAAGCTCTTGATTTCCGTCCTGTGTGTCGGAGTCATGTTAGCGTTGGCTGCGCCACTCATGTCCCAGACAAATCCCCAAAGCGAGAAACCGTCCGAACAACTAGCATCCCCGGAGGAAGAGAGAATACTCAAACTCTTGCAACAAATGAACTCATGGCCGCAGACGATTGAGCCAACCGACTATATACAGACAATTTATGAGGATTTGCAGTATGCTGGCGGAATGGCTGTCAGGCTGAAATCCGACCGGATTGTCCAAGCGATTGTGGATTTCCCCGTGCATGACCCGGATGTGGGTGAGGCGAAGATGTGGGCATTGGCCAGCTTCAAGGATAATCCTGCTGCTCATGCATGCGTTGTTGAAGCCCTGCAAAATCCTGAACCCAAAATCCAGAAGAATGCCGCGCATGTGCTCTTCAGTTGGGGCGAGTGGGAACTGGCGGTCCCCATGATTCATAGATGTGGAGAATATTGGATGTTGGGGGTAAGCAAATCGCATTTAGATCCGCGTGTGGTTCCAATCCTGCAGGAAGGAGCCAGAACATCGCCTTCCTGGGAAGGACGAGGTCAGGCGGCGTTTTACTTGCAGTTCTTCGGTGATTCCCTGACATCCATAGAAGTGGCCCTCGATATCGTAGCACATGCGCCGAGAGATGTGGACGATAACAGCATCGCACGGGCTAAGTACACTGCACTCAGAACGTTGGCGCGCTATCATGCTACGGATAACGTCACCGACGTCGCCCGTTTGGCTGATGACCCAAGTGCTCTGGTGCGCATTCAGGTGGTGGACATCTTGCAGCTTTACGCCTACAACGGCATCGAAGAAGCTCGCCGGGCGCTGGAACGAATCGCCCAAGAAAATGCTGATCTGAACTTGCGGGAAACCGCCAAAGCAGCGCTCAGCAAGATTGGCAGCAGGTAGGAGATCGGATGAAAGTCACATCAAAAGATCTGAGAATCTTCTCATGCGTTTTGGCTCTTTTCGCATTGGCATCTCAATCCTTCGCCCAGCCACCTGGATATACTCCCGGCTATCATTGGGCTGACCGGGCCGTCGCCTATGCTCAGACATTCTGCAACGGTACGAATCCTGAGTATGGGCGGTCATTCTGGACGGACAGTCTCGGAGTAGACCACATTGCTGATTGCGCCGATTTCACGAGTCAAATCGCCAATGCCGGCTGCTCGGGCATGTGCGAAGCGAATGATACGAACTGGCCGGGTTGGACAGCGCCGGACAGCACCTGCTGGGACTACCGCAGCAGTGAACCGCATTCCAATATGGCGCACGGTTGCGATCCCGGTCATATTCTATGCATGCCCTGTTCAACGGGATGGCATCAAGTCATTTCCAACGCCAACTCCCAAGCTTGGTGGTTCTACTGTTCGGATTCCAACTATGTCAATCAGAGGGTGAGTATCACAGACACAGACCAGATTCCCGATTGGATTGGAAAGGGGTGCTTCGCTTTTCGGGTGCTATGGGATCAAGATCAGCAATCCTGCAAATGGCACGCAGTTTTCATTGGATCGGGCACGGGAAGCGGCGCGAGGTACTATGGGCACACCTCTGATCGTTGCGGAGTCAGCATAACAGGCCTCTTTTCCGAGCCGGGTTTCAGGCATGTTGAATTCTACAAGGCTCGGATCTTTTCCCCAACCGGAGAGGGAACAAAATGAAGCGGCCTACAGCAGCTCTCTACGCAGCCGTATTCTTGGTGGCTGCGATTTTCAACTCATCATTCGCTCAGGACTTCGTTCCCGTAGGTGAGGCGGATGTCCTTGTCATCACGCATAGTCAGTTGCATACTCCGGGTTGGCCCACTATTCGAGAGGGCGCGTGGGAAACGCAGCTCTTAGAGCAGAAGGCGCTACAGGGCTACGATGTGGCCC
>JAGVEU010000273.1 GCA_020057985.1 Calditrichota bacterium
AGAAGAGCGCAGCCGTTTGCAGGTGATCCGCGATGCAATTCTGGAAGTCCGCAAGCCCACGATGTTCGGCGAGCTGATTATCATGCTTGTGTATTTGCCGATCCTCACACTGCAAGGCGTGGAAGGAAGGCTGTTTCAACCCATGGCGCTAACGGTCATTTTCGTCCTGGCCGGATCGCTGCTGCTTTCGTTTACGGTCATTCCTGCGCTTTGCGCTCTCTTTCTTCCCGCCAAGGTGAAAGAACGCGAACCGAAAATCGTGGATTACTTGCGGCATGCCTATCAACCGGTGTTGGATTGGGCGCTCCGCCATGCCCGGTCAGTTCTGGCCGGTGCAGTTCTGCTGGTAGTCCTCGCAACCGTCATCTTCTCGCGACTCGGCTCCGAGTTTGTGCCCAGACTCTCCGAAGGCAGCATCGTCGTCAACATGATCCGCCTGGCCGGGATCTCGCTGGAACAGTCCCGCGAAAACGGTGAGCATGTCGAAGCTATTCTGAAAGACAAGTTTCCCAATGAGGTCGCGGAAGTGTGGACGCGCACCGGCACCCCGGAACTTGCCACCGATCCGATGGGCGTTGAACTTTCGGATGTGTTCGTTTCCCTGAAACCGCGCAAGGATTGGAAGCGAGCCAATAATCAGCAGGAGCTGGTCTCGCTGATGGATGAGGAACTTTCTGATCTTCCCGGTATGAACCTTGTCTTCACGCAGCCCATTGAAATGCGCTTCAATGAAATGGTTGCCGGTATTCGCACCGACATCGGCATCAAAATCTTTGGTGACGATTTGAATGTGCTAAAGGAAAAAGCAGAGCAGGTCGAGAAGATTGTCAAGGAGACCAAAGGTGCGGCGGATGTGACCACGGAACAGATCTCCGGGCAGCCTGTCCTGCGGATTGAGGTGGATCGTGAAGCCTTATCCCGCTATTCTCTTTCTTCTGCCGATGTATTAGAGGCGGTTCAGACCTTGGGTGGCACGGCGGTCGGTGAGGTTCGTGAAGGACAAAGACGCTTTGAACTGGCGGCTCGCATGAACACAGATTTTACTCGAAGTCCCGAAGCGATGGACGGCATTCTGCTGCCCGCTCCGAAAGGCGAACTTGTGCCGTTAACTCAAGTAACTCGCCTGCGGCAAACCGAAGGACCCTCCACCATCTCACGGGAGTGGGGTAAGCGCCGTATCGTCGTGCAAAGCAATGTTCGGGGACGCGATGTCGGATCATTCATTAACGAAATCCGTGCCCGCATTGACAAGGAAGTGCCCTTGGATGCGGGTTACTACGTCCGTTACGGCGGACAGTTCGAGAACTTGGAACGCGCCAGATCACGTTTGATGATCGTGGTGCCGCTGGCCTTGCTTATGATTTTCGGACTGCTCTATTGGACCTACAAATCCGCTCGCGATGCCATCTTGATTTTCAGTGGCGTCCCCTTGGCAGCGGTGGGTGGTGCGTTCGCTCTGGCAATGCGCGGTATGCCGTTCACCATTTCGGCGGGAGTCGGATTTATTGCCTTGTCGGGAATCGCGGTCTTGAACGGTTTGGTGCTGGTCTCGTCCATCCGCCATCTTCAGCAGGAAGGCAAATCGTTTATGGATGCGATTCAATCCAGTGGCTCCCTGCGAATGCGTCCCGTAATCATGACGGCGTTGGTTGCGGCGCTGGGTTTTATTCCGATGGCGTTGTCGCAGGGAGTTGGTGCGGAAGTCCAAAGACCACTCGCTACCGTAGTCATCGGCGGAATCATCACTTCGACTTTGCTGACGTTGTTAGTCTTGCCGGTGCTTTACGCCACGTTTGGTCGCGCAGCAATTCAAGGCGAAGAATAAAAACGAACACTTGCTTTTGTGAAAACAGAGTCGTATTTTGCATTTTAGCGTTTCAGAGTTTCAGTCTTTCAGCGTTTCCTTTCATGCTTTTCGGTAAAATCGGTCGTCGCCTACTAAGTTGGTTTCTTCTTGTAGCCTTGATTCCCCTTCTGTTCATGGGGTATCAGGGCTATTATTTTGCGCGTCATGCGGTGCAGCGCGAGGTTTTTCTGCACATGGAAGCCGTGGCTGCGCAAAAAGTGAGTCAGATTGAGCAGTGGTTTCACGAGCGAAGCGATGAATTGCTTGTGCTTGCTTCCAACCTACAAGTCATTGCGGCCTGCATGCGGTCAGATTCGTCGGGACTGCACGACTTAACCCTCGTTCTGGAATCCTACCGCGCTCGTGCGTTCGCGAGCTACTGCATTTGTGCCACGACTGGTGAGATGCTCGTTTGTAATGGTCCGAGTGATATGACCGGCTGCCGCGAAATTTGCCAAACCGCTCGTGATGCGCGTGAACCCGTTTTCGGTCCGATCCATGCCGCTCCCGCTATCGGATTAAGCATGAAAGCCGCTTGTGCCGTACGGGATTCTGCCGGTCAGACTGTGGGAGTTGTTGTGACTACCCTCGCCCTTGCTCACACGCTCAATCCCATCATTCTGGATACAACTGGTCTGGGGCACACGGGGCAAGCGTATCTGGTGGACATGGAAAAGACCATGCTGACCCCGTCGCGCTTCATGAACCATCCGGCTCCGCTGACGCACAAAATGGATTCAGAGGGAATCCGAAAAGCGCTCGGAGAAGAAAAAATCCAAGATCCAAGATCCAAAATCCAAAACAAGAATGCTGGAGTTTACACGGGATTCGAGGGGCAACAGGTGATGGGGGCTTGGAAGTTTCTGCCTGAGCAGAAGTGGGCTTTGATTGCGGAGATGGACGCTGAGGAAGCTTTCGCACCCTTAGCTCTGCTGCGGCGCAACACACTGCTCATGGCCTTGCTCATGCTCGGTGTCATTGCCGTCGTTGTGGTTGTGATTACGCGAACCCTGAGCAATCCGATTCGCAAACTTGCCGAAGCCAGTCTCGATGTTTCGAGGGGAAATCTTGATCGAACTGTGGTTGTGCAGTTGAATGATGAGTTGGGCGAATTGGCCACGAGTTTCAATCAGATGGTGCACTCGCTCAAAGAA
>JAGVEU010000365.1 GCA_020057985.1 Calditrichota bacterium
ATTATCCTCTGCATCTTGGAGTTACAGAAGCAGGGCCGCCCTCGACGGGAATCATTAAATCCTCAATTGGCATCGGTCATTTGTTGCTGAATGGAATCGGCGAGACCCTGCGTGTTTCTCTCACGGCTGATCCGGTGGAAGAAGTTCGCGTGGGTTGGGAGATTCTCAAGTCGCTCGGCTTGCGCACGCGAGGGACCATGCTGGTGTCCTGCCCGTCCTGCGGTCGTTGCGAAGTGGATTTGCTGGGACTCACGGCCAAAGTTGAAGCGGCACTCAAGAGTGTGGATAAACCTTTGCATGTTGCGGTCATGGGATGTGTGGTCAATGGCCCGGGCGAAGCTCGCGAAGCGGATCTGGCTGTTGTGGGTGGGAAACACAAAGGAATTTTGATGAAGCAAGGAAAAATCATTGCCACGCTCTCTGAGGAAGAACTGATTCCCGCGCTGCTGGAAGAGTGCTCCAAGTTTGAAGTAAAAGATAGGCCCGATCACAAAGTGATGGTGTCGGCGGTTTAGACGAGATCAGACGAGTCAACAGAAACACACACAGAGGAAATACGATGAGCACGATAGACACAGACACCATGAGCGCAGAAGATCAAGCCCTGATCCTGCAAATAGAGAAGGTCATTTCTATGTTTCGCCCGATCTTGCAAGAGGAGGGCGGCGATGCGCAGGTTCTGTCCCTGAGCGACGGAGTGGCACGGATCTCCTTTGGCGGTGGCTGCGAAGGCTGCGGCGGCTCGCTCAAATCCATTGAGGGCGGCTTTCGCACAACCTTGATGGAGCGTGTGCCGAATCTGAAGGACGTGATTCTCATCAGCTAATGTCCTTTCGTTTTCTCCAGCGAGGAACTCTCCTCGATCGTGTTTGGTTGTTCTTTTCCTCCGTCAAGTTGACGATCGTCCTGCTGATTGTGCTTGGCGCAGCGATGGGTTACGGAACCTATGTCGAGACCGCATTATCTAACGCGGCGGCGCGTGTACTTGTGTATCGCACCTGGTGGTTTGATTCGCTGATTATCCTGCTGGCTCTGAACCTTTTCGGCTGCACACTTCGGCGGGCACCGTACAAACCTCATCAGGCAGGCTGGATTACTACGCATATCGCCCTGCTGTTGATTATGGCCGGTTCCGTAATCACGCACCGCTTCGGAATGCAGGGGCAGATGGTTATCATGGAGGGCGATTCGGATAATGAGTTTGTGTTGGAGCAGCTGGATCGAAGCACTTGGGAGACAGTCTACAATGAACAGTATCTTCTGCCCTTTGAAGTGAAATGCCTTGACTTTGAACAAGTGCTGTATCCGGGCTCGGCGATGACCCGGCTGTTTCGCAGCAAAGTTGAGGTGTATGAAAATATGCAGATGGTGAAGGAATGGGATGTGATTCTCAATCATCCGCTGGTTCATCGCGGCTACAAGATAAGCCAGTCCTCATGGATCAATCTGGACGGCGGAAAGCAGGCAACGGTTTTGGGAGTTTCCTATGATCCCGGTATTCCTTATCTGTATGTAGGCGGATCAATCCTTATTCTTGGCATGTTCGGGATCTTCTTTCTGAAGCCCTATTTGATACGCAAGTTTCCTCCAAAGCTTATGCACAGAAAACGGTCGCTCACGGATGATACGGAAATGACAGCAGAGATGAATGATAGTGATCTGAAAGAGGTTGTCAGTTGACATCAAGACGTTTCCTTGCACTGGCGATCGCGCTGCTATTGGTCACGAATCTGAGCGGAGCGAATGCCGTTGCGCAAGAGGCTGAGAGTTACGATTGGAGCGCCGCCGGAAAGATCGCTGTTCAAGACGGCGGACGAGTCAAACCGCTCGATACCTTTGCCCGCGAGTTATTGGCAACCGTCTACGGCCATGCCAAGTACCAAGGGCAGAATCCGGTGCAGACCTTCTTTCTGTGGATGTCAGACGGCGAGCATTGGGCGGAGCAGCCCATTGTGTATCTCCCCAAGAGCGATTTGCGAACGCGGATTGGTCTTGCCGAGAGTTCCGGCAACTACTTCTCGGTCAAAGAAATTCACAATCTCCAACTCCTGCAAAGTCTGGCAATGGAAGCAATGGCTGCCGAGCAAGCCGGGGAAAAGCTCTCGTTTGCTCAGGGAAAAGGAAATGAACTACTGAACCGAGTCGGAATGCTGTCGGCGGTCTTTTCACATGAGCATCCGCTATGGGTTCCAACACCGGATGGAGACGCAAGTTCAACGTGGCTGCCAATGCCGCACTTGCTGGCGATGATGGAAGATACTTCCCGCGAGGCTCCGCTCTCAGAACCGATGCAAACTCTTGGATTGGCTTTTGCCGGTCTATTCAACTCTGTGCGGGATCAGCGGCCGGATGTCTTCAATGCCTCGGCAAAACTTTTCGATGCAATGCAGCGCGAGTTGCTTCAGAATCAGTCGCAGACTCTCGCCAGCCTTGATTGGGAGTCGCTGTATCATCGCTTTGAGCCATTTTTCTGGGCGCAAGTGCTTCTCGCGCTCGGGTTTGGTGCGTATTTGCTAAGCCTCAAGGCATCACTCAGTCGTCTCAAGATCGCAGGCTTGATCTCGCTCGTTCTTGGACTTGTTCTGTACACAACGGGAATGGGCTTTCGCGCCTTCATCAGCGGACGGGCGCCGTGGTCAAACATGTATGAATCGCTGCTTGCGATTGGATGGGCATTGGTTCTGATTGCCGTCATTTACGAGTTAATCAAGCGCGAGCGGTACTACGGCATGGTTGCTTGCATCCTTGGAACCATGATTCTCGGAGTTGCCCAGTTTGCGAGTCTTGACCGGGGAATCAATCCCTTGGTCCCAGCGCTGCAAAGCTACTGGCTCAACTATCATGTGATCATCACGCTGTCGAGCTATTCCTGTTTTGCCATCGCCATGGGGCTTGGGCACGGAGTTCTGATCGCCGCGATTCGAAACCGTGGGGTTGTAACTTCAACAGTGACAAAACTGGCAAGCGCGAATCTACGCATCATTCAACTGGGCAGTCTGCTGCTTGTGACGGGCATTTTGCTTGGCGCGGTCTGGGCGAATTCAAGTTGGGGTCGCTTCTGGGGATGGGATCCGAAGGAAACCTGGGCTTTGATTTGCTGGTTTGTGTATATCGCGGTCTTGCACGGACGAAGCGCCGGTTGGCTTGGTTGGCGCAGATTAGCGATTACATCCGTGGCTCTGTTTCCAGTCGTGATTATGACCTATTACGGTGTGAACTACTATCTATCCGGTCTGCACAGCTATGGCGCGGGATCGTCACCCGGAATTCCGTGGCAGATCTATCTCTACATAGCAGCCGAAGCAGCATTTCTGATTTGGGCAATAACAAAGTTGCCGCAAGTAACTCCGCCCGGTCCCGAGGTTCCGGCAAGTGCGCTGAAGAAGCAGCCGGCATTAGAAAGCTCTGAGATTTCATAGACCATGAAGGATCAAGAAGACATGGCTCCGGAGTCATTCCTTGCTCAAATCAACGGGCCGGAGGATCTGCGCAAACTCTCAGTTGAGGAACTCGAGATTCTCTGTCAAGAACTCCGCACTGCACTGTGGGAAACCATCACCGCAGTGGGTGGGCATTTAGCCGCATCCCTCGGTGTGGTTGAACTCACGGTCGCGTTGCATAAAGTTTACAACACTCCCACCGATAAACTCGTGTGGGACGTGGGACATCAGTGCTACATCCATAAGATGATCACAGGGCGCTTTGACCGTCTTTCGACCATCAGGCAATATCAGGGACTCTCCGGATTTCTTAAGCGTTCCGAGAGCGAGTATGACACTTTCGGTGCCGGTCATGCATCCACGTCCATCAGCGCTGCGCTCGGTATGGCGGTGGCACGCGATCTGAAGGGTGAAGATTATAACGTGGTGGCGATCATCGGCGATGGTGGCATGACGGGCGGACTGGCCTTTGAGGCTCTGAACAACGCCGGTGCCTCCGGTCGCAACATCACCGTAATTCTGAACGACAACGGCATGTCCATTTCGCGGAATGTGGGTGCCTTGTCCAAATTCCTGCTCAAGATGGAGCGCAATCCGCGCATGTCGAGGATTAAGGACGAGATCTGGACGATGCTTGGAAAATCTCCCATCGGTGCGAAGCATTTGCAGGAGCTGGCCGGTCGTGTCGAGAGTTCGCTGAAGACTTTGGTATCGCCGGGGATGCTGTTTGAGGATTTTGGTTTTCAATACTTCGGCCCCTTTGACGGACACAATCTGCCGGAGCTGATTCCCATTTTGGAAAACGTCAAATCGGTTCACAAGCATCCGGCGCTGGTGCACGTTCTCACGCAAAAGGGAAAAGGATTTGAAGCTGCCGAGGCTGATCCGATCAAGTATCATGGCATCAAGGCAATTCCAACCAAGCTCGAACCGAAAGTGGAGACTCCTTCTGCACCGACAATGGCATATATGGACATCTTTGGCGAAGCCGTTGTTCGCGAAGCCGCACGAGATTCGCGAGTGGTTGTCATTACCGCCGCGATGAAGGAAGGCACTGGATTGGTAAAATACAGCCTTGAATATCCTGAACGCTTTTTCGATGTGGGAATTGCTGAGGGTCATGCCGTGACCTTTGCCGCAGGATTGGCCAGTGAAGGCATGAAACCCGTGGTCGCAATCTACTCCACGTTTCTCCAACGCGCTTTCGATCATATTTTGCACGATTGCGCACTTCAGCATTTGCCGGTTCTGTTTTGCCTTGATCGTGCGGGGCTGGTCGGAGAAGACGGCCCGACGCACCACGGCAGTTTCGATCTGGCTTATCTGGCCGCCATTCCGGAGATGGTTGTAGCCGCGCCGCGCTCAGGGCAGGAACTGCGCAATCTGATTCGCACCGGACTGGAGTATCGAAACGGGCCATTTGCGATTCGCTATCCGCGCGACAATGCGCCGGACGTGATGAATTGGAATGAAGAGCCGTACCTTATTAAGATAGGTAGCTGGGAGGTTCTGCGCGAGGGTCGCAAACTGCTCGTGCTAACTGTGGGGACAATGGTTGATGCCGCGCGACGCGCCATCGTTTCCGAGGAGCTGAACGTCACGCTCGTGAATTGCCGGTTCGTGAAACCGATGGATGAAACTCTGCTGACCGAGTTGCTTGCGCGTCACGAGCGCGTGCTGGTCATTGAAGAAGGCACAGGCTATGGCGGTCTGGCTTCACAGGTTGCGCTGTTCATGCAGGAACATGAATGCACACACGCTTTTCAATCACTGCACATGCCCGACCAGTTCATTGAGCATGGTTCGCGCAAAACGCTCTTACAACTTGTTGGGCTTTCTGATGAGCATATCGCACAAGCCATCAGTGCATACATGAACGATAGCACAACGATCAGCGAACACGACGATCAGAGTTTGGCGGATCTGCCTGAGGAAATCAAGAAGCTGTTTCCCAATTCACCTGATGAGCGGAGCCCTCGGCAATGAAAGTGTTGATTGATCCGCGATCCGGTTTCTGCGGAGGCGTGCGCCGGGTAGTAAAAATGGCCGAACAGCACATGGCAGAGACCGGCGAACCTTTGGTCAGTCTCGGCGATGTGATTCATAACGAAGTTGAGATCAGTCGCCTCGCCCGAATGGGACTCACCGGTACGAGCCATGAGATCCTGAACGGCGCTCCTAACGGCACACGGCAACTTCTGATTCGCGCGCACGGCGAGCCGCCTGAGACCTATGACAAGGCAAAGCAACTTGGCATCGAGATCATAGACGGCACCTGCCCGGTCGTGACGCGATCGCAGGATATTGCGCGTACTCATTATCTCAGCGGCGAGCAGGTGGTTATCATCGGTAAACCCTATCATCCCGAAACCGTCGGAATCAAAGGGCACTGCGATAATCACGCCGTTGTTGTTTACAATCGGGAGGATGTGCAGAATCTCGACCCGTCCCGCAAGACTTTCGTTCTGGCTCAGACCACTGTTTCAGCAGCGTGGTTCAGCGAGCGCGTCGAGTGGGTGAAAGCACGCTGCGATACTGTAGAGGTTCAGGTCGAGAATACGCTTTGCCGGTTTGTTGTGGGACGCGACCGCGATCTGAAGCTGTTTGCTATGGACGTGGACGTGTGCATTATGGTTGGGGGAACGAAAAGTTCGAATACGATTGTCCTCTACAATGTCTGCAAGGAAGTCAACCCTCGCTCGTATATGGTTGTTACTGAAGAAGAAATTGATTTCGATTGGTTCTCAGCGGAAGACACAATCGGTGTAACTGGATCTGCCTCGACCCCTCATTGGCTACTCGAGCGGGTCCGAAACCATATTGCCGAGCGAACCTCGGCGGAGATCGTGGAACGGATTTCTCCCGTCTCATCCCGCCGCTGACACAGATGAAACCTAAGCTATGTTAAAAGAACTTCCTTTGGCCGGAGTTGAGCCGCCGCTTCGCAAACCGGAGTGGATGAAAATCCGGCTGTCACAGAACAAGCAGTTTCACGGTGTGCACGGACTCATCCGCGATCTGAATCTACACACGGTTTGTCAGGAAGCCGCCTGCCCGAATCAAGGAGAGTGCTGGAGCCGGGGAACAGCTACCTTTATGATCTTGGGAGATACGTGCACGCGCTCCTGCGGATTCTGCAATGTGAAAACCGGACGTCCGCTAAGTGTAGATCACGACGAACCGCAGCGAGTGGCGGAAGCCGTCGCGCAGATGAACTTGAAGTATACCGTCATTACTTCCGTGAATCGTGACGAACTGCCTGACGGTGGGGTACGCATCTTTGCCGAAACCATCGAGCGGGTACGCGAATCATCTCCACAATGCAGAATTGAAGTCCTGATACCGGATTTCAAGGGTTCGGAACGTGACCTTCGTACCGTCTGCGAAGCCAAGCCTGCGGTTCTTGCTCACAACGTGGAGACTGTGGCAAGGTTGTATCTCGACGTGCGGCCACAGGCAAAGTACTGGCGCTCGCTGCTACTGCTGGCGCGAGCCAAGAAAATGAAGATGGTCACAAAGTCGGGTATTATGGTGGGCTTGGGAGAGACGCGGGAAGACGTCATCCACTTGCTGCGCGACTTGGCGGATGCTGGTTGCGACCTCATGACCATCGGACAATACCTTCAGCCCACTCCGCGCCACTTGCCGGTCAAACAGTACATTCATCCTGACTTATTTAGAGATTATCATCAGATCGGCATGGAACTCGGATTCAAACACGTGGAGTCAGGGCCATTGGTTCGAAGTTCTTACCATGCTGAGACACAAGAAGCACTCATGAGGAGCGAAGTTGTATGATTACATTATCCCCCTTGGCGTCAATCAAAGTCAAGGAAATCATGGAAAAGGAAAACAAGGCCGATTGGAAGCTGAGAATGGGCGTGCGCGGCGGCGGTTGCAGCGGCATGAACTATGTGCTCGGATTCGACAATCAGGTCGCAGAAGGCGATGAGCTTTTCACGCATGACAATATCACACTTGTCTGCGACATGAAGAGCTATCTCTACTTGAATGGAACCGAGATTGACTACGAAGATGGTCTGCAAGGCTCAGGTTTTGTGTTCAAGAACCCAAATGCTCACAAGAGCTGCGGCTGCGGAAACAGCTTTTCCACATAAGCACATTATATCTGCAGACGAAACTCCTTTTGCCATCTTTGCGGGTCGAGAGATTCGCCGAGCAGGTGAAAGGAGTTTCGCATTGCTGAGCATGCCCTAAACACCACTTATGACAAGCCGAGATCATGCCGAGATTCCCGTAACCAAGGACAATCTTTGGTTTCTCGAACGATACCTCAATCTGTTCGATGTGCTGGACCTCTTTCCCATGGATGCTATTTCTCCGAGTGAAACGGAGCGCGGCAATCCTATCGTTCTGCGCACGGATCTTGGCTTTGATATTGTGTCTGATATTGATCGGACGAAGATGCAGCTTCGCAATCGTTCCAAGGTTCACGGCTGGACTCGTTGGACAAAAGAGAAAGCCATCGTACCCGGAGACCGAATCATTATCCGGCGAATCAACGAGCGCGAGTATTCGCTTACCTGTCTTCGCTCTACTGTAAGCGACGCGGGAATATGATCCTCCCACGCTTCATTAAAACGCGAGCCTTTGCACTTGCCAGTCTCCTTGTGCTGTTTGGCATCATGGAAACCGTCTACTTGGTGGCAGAGTATCGCGAAGCGGGAGCCTTCGGTTTCGGGCTTGATGATTCATGGATCCACGCAACGTTCGCCCGCAATCTTGCCGAGGGAAAAGGCTTCAGTTTCAATCAAGGAGAGCAGATTTCGGGCTCGACAGCGCCCCTTTTCACAGTGGCGCTCGCAGCGTGGTACAAATTGTTCGGCGAGATGATTTGGGGAGCCAAACTGCTTGGCTTGTTCGGGTTCGCGCTCGCATGTTTGTTGCTCTTTTTTGCAGTTGAACGGCTGACGCAGAATCGGTTTGCGGCATGGTATGCTGCTGCGCTGTGTGTTGTCAGTGCGCCGCTTCTTATCTCCAGTCTGAGCGGTATGGAATTGGGGCTTTACCTGATCTCTCCATGCGCTGCACTCTATTTCTTTGCGCGCCAACAGTATCGGAACATGGTTGTCGCTCTGGCAATGGGCGTATGGTTTCGACCTGAAGCGGTGCTGCTCTTGGGTCTTGGCTGGTTGGCTGTTCCACAACGACGGAAAATCAGCGCGCTGTTCCTTGGAGTAGCGATCCTCCTGCCTTATTTCACACTCAATTACTGGTTGAGCGGTTATCCCTTCCCGATCACCGTCAGAACAAAGTCCGCCGTTTACGAGGGTCATTTTACAAGCGCTTTTCTAAGCGAGTCCGCGACCATGTTTTCAAGGACCCACTTCTATCCTGTTTTATTGATGGCTCCCTTTGGATTTCTTGTGCTGTGGAAGAGGGCGTGGTGGGCAGCGGCTTTTCCGGTTGCGTTCTTTGTCATTATATGGGCGACCTCAAGCATACCGGGAAACTTTGGTCGGTACCTTTATCCGACTTTGCCATTTGTGTATATGCTCAGTGCGCTGGCGATCCTGTGGTTTAGTAACAGACATTCACGGAGTATAAAGCCAACAGTTCTAAGGAGTATTGCCTTAGTCATCCTTGCGATTCAAGGCGGAGTGGGCGTGGGATCGGCAAGACTTCACGGTTTGTCCGTGGAGAATATCCAAGACATGCAAGTTGCGATCGCAAAGGTTGTCCCGCAGATCACTGCTCCAAGCGATACAATTGCCGCCAATGATGTGGGCGCGCTTGGTTACTACTCTGACCGATATGTTCTCGACATGGAAGGACTCATTACTCCACAGCGAACCTTCGAGGATAACTTGCGGCTCTCGCGTCCGGCGCTGCTAATCATCTTCGACACATGGTATCCGCAACGAATGGAAAGTCCGACCTTTGCAGAGCATTTCGAGAGTCTGTGCCGTGTCGAGCTTAAAGACAACTTCGCTTGCGGTGGTCGGGTGATGTCGCTCTATGCTCGTGATGATAAATATGATGAGATGAACGGTAAGCTCTCGCGGCTGAGGCTAAGTAATAACTGGCTACGCTGAGAGCGATTACTAGCCAGTACCGTCCCCGGTGCTGGTCCGCGCCCCGACCGGAATCCGTGATCGCATCGGACTTTCGGGATGGACTATACGTTATCACTGGCAACGCCAAGAAAAGAAAAAGGAAAGCAAAATGTCCCTCATTAGATTCCCTCTCGACGAAATCGTTGGCGATGGAATTGTCCGTGAATCAGAGTTTCGTGCACGACTGAAGGCTGTGGAACTCGAGCCTTATCGAGATCAGGCCGTACTCATTCCTTGGCTGCATGGAACCGAAATGCCACTCTGGGTGTATCTTATGACAGTGGCGAGGCTTGCGCCGATTGCCGCAGTGCTGTCCTTCGGGGAGGCTTGCAGCCCAGTCGTGTTGACCCAGATCGCTCGTCCGGGTGTGCAGAAAATCACAAAATAGTTTCATTCAGCTTGACAAAATTCGAGCCATTCCGTATATTTGAAGGTTATGGATTTTTGGATTTCCCGTTTGCCGAGGCTGGTAGATAACTCTTGCATTATCAATAGGATAGGTTTTTAATGACGCCAAACGGTGGTAGCTTTTGGGAGTTGATTCTCGTCGCCTCGCCCTTTGCCAAGTTTATTTTGGCTATATTGGGAGTCATGTCTCTGCTTTCGTGGGCGATCATTATTGACAAGCTGGTCTTGATGGCGCGAATTAAGGGTGCGAATCGAGGCATGGCAGCCTATCGTTGGAAGCAGTTTGAGCCACGCTCCCTGTCCAGCGAATGCCGCAGGTTTTCTCAGGCTTTTGCCGCCAAAGCCTATCTCCACGTGCATCGCGAGATAATTGATCGCGGGGGAGCCGACGCGCATGACAGCGAACTTGTCGGACGGGAGTTTGCGCGAGCGGCAGCCAACGAGATCAGCCGTGCGGAACGATTTCTGCCTTTCCTTGCCACCTGTAGTTCTGCCGGTCCGTTTCTTGGACTTTTGGGAACGGTGTGGGGAATTATTGTGGCCTTCCAGCGAATCGGGATTTGGGGCAGCGCCAATATCGCAGTCGTTGCGCCGGGCATCGCTGAGGCTCTCGTGGCTACCGCTTTGGGTTTGTTCGTGGCAATTCCGGCGCTTGTGGCTTACAACTTCATCAGCACATGGCTGCGCAAGGAAGCCGAGCGCACCGAGACCTTTGCCGATGATCTCGTGTTTGCCGTGGATCGCTATTCTGCCCGTCGGGCTGCGGAAGCGGCGCGAGTTATTCCATGAAACGGCCAAGAGTCAAGCTACCCTATCGCCCGATCCCTGACATCAATGTAACCTCTCTGGTAGATGTCACTCTGGTGTTGCTGATTGTGTTCATGGTTGCCGCCCCGATTCTGAAAAGTTCCCTCGATATTTCCGTTCCGCAAGCGGCAACCGCCAAGCCGACGGATGAAGAGGGAATCACCGTTTTTATCAAGAAGGACGGCAAGATTCTGATTGATGATACGCCGGTCGAAGAAGCAAGCTTCGACATTTCCTTCACTCAGATCTATTCGGCGAGTTCTAATCAACCGGTTTTTCTGAAGGCGGATGCGGAAGTGCCCTACGCTAAAGTGCTGACCGTGATTGACGCACTTCGTGAGGAAGGCGTAACGGATCTTGGATTGATCGCTGAGCCGACTGCTTCGCGTCACGGTCGCAGGAAGTAGTCACTCATGCGCCCCGGTTCACTTGCAGCATCCTTCGGACTGCATGTTTTCATGGGTCTGATTTTGTTCTGGGTGGGAATACAAGGACAGAAAATCAGTAAGGCGCTTCCTGAGGCCACGGTCGTCAAACTGGTGCGTCCCAAAGCGCTATCGTTGCCGAAAGCAGTTCCGACGAAAGAGAAAAATGTCGGTGTACCCAAGACCGCGCCGCCGTTAGAGATTCCAAAGCCGAAAGTCGAGAACAACAAATCTGAGCCGAAGAAAGAGCCGCTGACCGAGAAAATTCCGCGTGCTACGGAGCAGGCTCCCAAGGAACTGATCGGACAAGCCGGCACACTCTCGGTTCAGACTTCAGGATTTGAATATGACTTCTATCTTGCGCTTGTGCAAGCCAAGATCGAACAGAATTTTCGGCCACCACCGGGGGGGAGAGGTCAGCAGATGTCTACGGTGGCTTTCAGAATCACTTCCAACGGAATGATCGGCGATGTCAAGTTGATACAGCCCTCTGGTAATCTGTTGGTGGATCAGTCCGCCGAACGCGCCATTCGCAGCGCCGGAAGATTCCCGCCGCTTCCGGCACAGTATGAAAAGGGAGAATTGGAAATCCATTTTGAGTTTGTGGTCAATCCGAAAAAGGGTGGGTAGCAGGTCTTTGCTCTTTGTCATTTTGTTGGCTTGGGTGGTTTCGGCGTTTTCACAGCCGATTACATTGCGTACTGAAGCATCGTCTGTGGGTCGTCTGGAAGTCGTTGTGATGCCGTTTCGTGCCGCGCAGGACAGCGCCTTTGCCGGAGAACTTCCCAAGAGTCTTCGTGATCTGGTGAATGGGGATTTGTCTTACAGCGGTTATTTCAATGTGATTCGACCTGAAGACTTGCCGCCGGATACTCAGATGCAGGTCAAACGGGTGGGATGGACCTTGGACACTCTCGTGACATTCACCGGCTCAACGGCAGCACGAGTGCACGGCTCGGTGACGGCGACATGGAGTGGTGTCACGGCATCCATCGCGATCTTTCGTCCGCCAATCAGGGAAGCGATTCAGAGTCGTGATTTTAGCTTCAACTCGGAAAACCTTCGCGAGACATCGCATCACATTGCCGCGTGGATCACGAAGATGCTCATCGGCGAGGACGGCGCGTTCACATCCAAGATTGTATTCGTGGTGAAGGCGGGATCCAACAAGGATTTGTGGATAATGGATTGGGATGGGGCGAATCCGCGTAGCCTGACTCAGGAACAAACCTTGAATCTCTCGCCGACATGGGCGCCGGACGGCAATGCCCTTTATTTCACGTCGTTTCGCCGGGGAAACGCAGACATCTACCGGTTTGATCTGGGCTCGGGAAGGATCTCGCCGTTGGTTACGTCGCCGATGTTGGACAGTGCCCCCAGCGTTTCACCCGACGGTGAGTGGGTAGCCTACACGTCATCGGAAGACGGCAATTCCGAAATCTATCGCATCAGACCGGACGGCACAGGGCGAACGCAGTTGACATTCAGCTACGGCATTGACACCTCGCCCTCGTGGTCGCCAACAAGTCGCGACCTGCTATTTACCTCCGACCGGGGCGGAGGTCCGCAGGTCTATAGAATGGATCTCGACGGAGCCGACGTGCGGCGAATGACCTTTTCGAGTAATTACAACGAAACAGGACGATGGTCAAGAGCGGATCTGATTGCCTACGCAAGCCGCGAGATCGGGTTCCAGATTTTCACGATCGCACCGGACGGAAGCCGCGACCGGCGCATTACTACAGACGGCTCGAATCTCGATCCGAGCTGGTCTCCCGACGGAATGAAGCTGGTCTATGCTTCGGCACACAACAACAAGTCTTCGATCTGGGTCTGCAATTGGGATGGCAGCGATGCGCGGCAACTCAGTTTCGGTCTGGAAGCCTCGCAGCCGCAATGGAGCCCGCTAATGAGGACTGAAGAGAGCGGCAACTGAACATTCAGCGCAGATGAATTCACCATGCGCAACAGAAAATAGAATACCACACAAATAAACCTCTAACTCCTCAACTGGAGAAAAAATGAAAAAGCACGTAATGAGATACCTGACAGTGGCAATGATCCTAATTGTTGCCACAGCCCTTGCACTATCCGGCTGCAAGAAGAAAATGCCCAAGGAAGAAGCTCCTCCACCTCCGCCACCGACGGTCCAGCCTGTGACTCCGTTGGCAGAATCCGACACTACCGGTGATGCGGCGAAACGCGAAGCATCCCTGATAGATGCGGACAAGTCACGCATGCAAGTGGTCCTCTTTGACTACGACAGAAGCGATGTTCGCCCCGATCAGCGCGAGAAGATCAAGACCAATACGGAAATTCTGCGCAAGTGGCCGTCGTGGAATGTCAGTGTGGAAGGACACTGCGACGAGCGCGGAACGAATGAGTACAACTTTGCATTGGGCGAACGCCGTGCCAAGGCTGTGGTCAAGGCTCTGACTTCGGAAGGCATTGAGACTGGACGAATTGCTACGATCAGCTACGGCGAAGAACGACCGGCAGATCCGGGTCACTCCGAGAGTTCTTGGACAAGAAATCGCCGCGCTGAGTGCAAGATAAAATAAGCGCTTGAACTTCCGAATATCAACGCAACGACGGGCAGCGCAAGAGCTCACCCGGCTGCTTGTCTGTGGCATCATGTTATCTGTGATCCTGTTTTCAGGCTGTGCCACTCGAAAAGAGATTGTCTCTTTTCAGGAGGATACTCGCCGGATTCGAGCCGATCTCGATTCACTGAAGCAACAGCAACTGCTGATGCAGAATTCTCTGACTTCGATAGACTCCGACGTCGGCCAGATCAAGGCGAAGACCGAATACGGTTCCAGCGCCCTTGAAGAGAAAGTGCAGGCTCTGACCGCACGGCTTGATGAGATTCTGACCCGAATGGATCGCCTTGTCGCTCCGTTGGAATCGTATCTGCGAAAGCAGGCGGCAGGGGATTCGTCCGGAGGCGGGTTGGATACGGATTTCTTCGATGCCGCAATGGGCGATTTGGATCACGGCAATTACGATCTTGCCGCGGATGGATTTCAGCAATTTCTAAAGAAGAATCCGAAGTCCGAGCTTGCCGATGATGCCCGCTATGGACTCGGTGAGTCTCTCTCTGCTCAGAAGAAGTATGACGAAGCCGCCAAGGAGTTTGCGCGCGTTGCGGAGGATTTCCCCAATGGCAATCGGGCTCCGGCTGCCTTGCTCAAGCTTGGCTTAACCTACAAGGCACAAGCCAAGACACGGGATGCGCGAACGGCTTGGGAATCTCTTCTGAAGAAGTACCCAAAGGCAGAAGAGGCAAAGGTCGCCAAGCAACGCTTGAGTGAACTCAAGAGCCACTAAGAAAAAGCAATTGTCTCCAGAGCCCCATCGCTTGTTTGCGGTGGGGTTCTGCACTCTCGTATATCTATACTCTGTCATTCTGGACACCGGTTTTCCGGGCGTCCAGAATCTTGTTGCAATAACCCACAACTCACATGATTGAAACCAATCACTGCAAACATTTTGCGCTGCTCCTGCTTGGAGTGCTGCTTGTTGTATTTCTGCGCATGGTGGCCGACCTGCTGCTTGGAGTTCTTCTCGGAGTTATTCTTGCGGCGATGACTCACTGGGTGTTCGAGTGGTTTGTCCGCATTACCAAGGGACGACGCAAAATAGCGGCGGGACTGGCGGTGCTTGCCAATATCTTGTTTGTTGTTGTGCCGCTTGGACTGCTGGCGATGCTGATGGTATCCGATGCGTTGAAATTGGCCAATCAAGCCGGTGAGTGGTTCAAGCCCTATCAGCCGCAGTTGCAGGCGACCTTTGATCGGATTGCCTACGGCGGCAAGGTTGATTTGTTCGGCTATGAACTTGAGGTGGGAAACTTAGTGGACAAATTGCAGCAGTCCATCGGATCAATCGCTAAGTTTCTGGTGATGCTTTTACAGAAGACCGTAGGCGGTTTGGCAAGCGGGATTCTACTGGTGTTTGTGGCGCTCTACACTCTGTATTTCACCTATCTCGATGGGGAGAAGTTCTGGGAGTGGCTGAAAGGAATCCTTCCACTCAAGTCCGAACAGTCTGACCGGTTGCGGCAAGATTTTTCGGCAACCAGCAGCGCCACGATCAAGACCCTCGGAGTGATCGGACTCCTTCAGGGAGCGATGGGCGGGCTTGCGTTTCTGATTTGCGGAATTCCGGGAGTACTCTTCTGGACGATTCTCATGGCCATTGCCTCGGTTATTCCCTTGGTCGGCGCACAGATCATCCTGTTTCCCGCCGCAGTTATCCTCATTCTGATGGGCGAGCTGTGGTACGGAATCGGTCTCTTTCTCTGGTCCTGGATTGCCATTGCGAATATTGACAATTTCCTCAGGCCGATTCTTATCGGCAAGCAAACGCAACTGCATGAAGTGATTGTTTTTCTCAGCACGGTTGGGGGCATTGCCATGTTCGGGTTTTTCGGATTCCTCCTTGGGCCAGTGATTGCGGCTTTGCTCAAGGTCAGTTTCCAAATCTATGCGGAGGCATTTCCGAAGAAAAACGCTGAAACGCTGAAAGGCTGAAAAAAGAGGCGAGGAGGCGAGAGGCTGGCAGTTGGGTACAATATACAGGATTGGGAACAGGTTGTCAAGGGGAAAATTAACCAAATGCGCAAATTCAATAAAATCAAGTATTGAAGCACACTGGGTAGAGAAGTCGGGATTGGGTGAAGAACTTGTCGGAATTGAATTTGCGAGTTTGTTCAGAAAAGTGCGATGTCGGGGAGGAGGCCGAGTTGGAGGCATTGAGGAGGCAGGCCTCTCGGAAAACGCTGAAAATCTGAAATACTGAAACACTGAAAGTCGAATAGAAAAAATAACAACTTACGGCCAGACCCGTCCAAATGCCTGTTTTCTATTGCATAAGTCGCAAGGTTGTGGTAGATTAATGTAGCGACACAGCTTGCTGTGTCTGTGACTATCCCTCCGCTTCAACGGTGGGAACAAAAGGGGGGAATCTTGTCCGCCGAGCAGGGTTTCCCGCGGCGGCATGTGTCCTGAATCTTCACATGCCCCGCTCTTTCCGCCGAGCGGTGGTGTTCCTTCCGTTGTCAGGACAGGCTCTCACCCCGCCGGAATCCTCCTTTTAAGTTTCGTTTTTCATTTTTCCGCCAGTCCGTAATCACAAGACGAGCATCACCAAACATCTCATAGTGTCGGCCTCTGGCCGTCTTGTCAAATTCGCAATTCATCAATTGCCCGTAGCGACAGAGCCTGCCGTGTACGCCCAATTTCGTAGCACGCCATGGCAGCCCGCGATTTCAGAGACTTTCAACTCAATGAACAAGCGTTGACGAACTAACCGAAGTCAGAAGCAGACACATGGGCACACCTAATTCAGATAGGCAAGGAAGTTACACAGCGACTTTTCTTGGCAATGTTGCGGCATTCGCAGGACTTGTGGCGGTGGCATTTTATTTCATCATCTTTGCCTTTCTCAATATCGAGTTGCCCAAGTGGATAATCTTGACCATTGGATACCCGGTGGTTGTCGTAGCAGCAATCGTATCACACATTGCTGTAGCTCGCAGAATCACCTCTGAGCATCGCCTGCTAATTGAGGCTCTTGAGCGGGAAAAGGCAGAGTTAGTTGCGCGGCTCGATCAAGCTTCGCATGACGAAGAGTTATGGAGACAATCACTTATCGAGCGGAGCCAGGGATTTTCGTCCATACTATTGCACATACAGAGCTACGAAGAACTCAGAGATGCGAGCTTAGCAGACCTCCTTGAGCACAAACAACATCCAGCAAAGCGAGCTTCTGAGACAGTGCGCGAGGAGTCGCGACGAAGGCGTGTAGCGGAATATGAAAGGAAGAGATGGCAAGG
>JAGVEU010000422.1 GCA_020057985.1 Calditrichota bacterium
CATCAGCGGAAATTCCGCCTCCTACGGTGGCGGGATTTGCTGCCGGGATAACTCCAATCCCACCATCAGCGGCAACACCCTCAGCGGAAATTCAGCCTACGAAGGCGGCGGGATTTTCGGTCAAGGGGGTTCCAACCCTGTAATTGATCTCAATGAAATATGTCAGAATGTGGCTACGGGCGATGGCGGAGGAATCTACCTCAGTTCTTCCAGCCCAGCAATGAATAAGAACACCATCGTGGACAATATTGCCACGACTGGAGGAGGACTCTTTAGCGATAATTCCAGCCCGGTGCTGCTAAATTGCATCCTCTGGGGAAACAACCCCTACCAGCAAATCCGTCAGGTGTACGCTTCAAATGTTCAGGTTACCTACTCGGACTTGCTAAGTTTCTGGCCCGGCACAGGGAATATCTTCGATGACCCTCAATTCGTCAATCCCGGTCTCAGTGACTATCACCTTCTTTGCAGCTCGCCTTGCATAGATTCCGGCGATCCAAATCCTATCTACAATGACCCCGACGGCACACGAGCGGATATGGGCTGCTACTATTTTGAGGGTTGGACTTCTTTGCCAGTACTTGTCGCCTGGGTGGACGAAGATAGTTTGCGACTGGCATGGCGGCCGCTCCCTTCTGCCCTCACTTACAACGTGTACTGGGCGGATAGTACTGCGGCGGCTACGTGGTTCCTTCTGACGAGCACACCCGATACCACAACCGCCGATCCCATCAGCGTAGCGGAAACGCGATTCTATTTTGTGCGCGGCGTTCGGCTCTTTCGGTAAACTGGCGGGGATTAATCG
Organism: Calditrichota bacterium; assembly: GCA_020057985.1. Taxonomy (GTDB): domain Bacteria; phylum Electryoneota; class RPQS01; order RPQS01; family RPQS01; genus JAGVEU01. Next base: position 806 of record JAGVEU010000422.1, read on the forward strand.
CGGGATGCGGAAAGCGGAGATTGAAGCGCGGATGATCAATGAATAATCGGAGCCGATTTGGCATGTAATCTGCAACCTTTTTTCGATTGAGACGGCGCCAACTCAAACCATAGACCATGACATAGCGGGTAATCCTATGTTACTCAGAGCTTTTCATCACTGTCACTTGCGGGCGCGGATGGGAAGCTCTGCATTTTTTGCAGGAGTTGTTCTTTCTTGCATACTCGGTTGTTTTGGACTTGCTTGTCCGGTAATTCGATTTCAGCAGACCAGCACCGAGGACGGTGCCGGCTAGTAATCGGTTGGGTTGGCGAGTGCTTGACGATCAAGGCAACACAATTATGCGAGATTCTGGACGCCCGGAGGACCGGTGTCCAGAATGACAATCGAGAGAGAACTCGCGTTAGAATATAGAGTCCGTAGGGTCGGTCTGTGACCGACTCTTCGTGGAGTTCCTCGCCATTTGTTGATGGTTTAGCCGGTCACAGACCGGCCCTACAGACCATCTTTACGTTCGTAGGTATTTCGGCAACACCCGCCACGGCAAAATAGCAATAATCAAACGGAGGATTTCATGAACGGGAAGCTTTGTACTTTCCTCATTTTGATCTCATTTCTGGGGCTCACTTCCACTGAGATCAACGCTCAGGATTTCGAGAACATCAGTTGCATTAACCAGTTCTATCACAACTGGACAGACGGTGTTTACGATGTTTGCACGAGCGGCAATTATGCCTTTCTCGCCTGTGGCAACGAAGGCTTGCATATTCTCAATATCTCCAATGACGAAGCTCCGATAGATGTCGCCAGCTTCGCATGTGGCTTCGCACGAGCCGTCGCGGTGGCCGGGGATTATGCCTACGTGGGCAGCACTGATGACGGCATGCACATCATTAACATCGCCAACTCGGAATTGCCGCAGGAGGTTCGCTTTATCCCTATGAGCAGTTATGATTTCGTGATTCGGATAGTCGGCGATTATGCCTATGTTTGTGCGCGCCCCGGAGGATTGTCCATTCTGAATATCAGCGATCCGGCAACTGCACAGGTGACATGGAGTTCAGAGGGGATTTACGATGCCAGAGACATTGACGTTCACGGAGATATTGCTTATGTAGCCTGTGAATTTGACGGGATGCAAATTCTGGACATCACCGACAGAACTGCACCTGTGCTAATTGGCACATTCAATCTTGGCGACGGCGAATGGACAAACGGAGTCAGCGTCTCGGGCAATTATGCTTACCTTGCGCGCGGCTGGGATGGATTGCGAGTCGTTGACCTATCCACCATGCAAGCGGTGGCACGGATTGATTCGCTTGCCTATGCCTATGGATTGAAGATCGTTGGCAATCATCTCTTTGTCAACTACGGTGATCCGGAGTGCCCGCTGGCGATTGTGGATATCAGCAACCCGCTTTCCCCTCAGACTTTGGGAATCTATCATCCGCCCGAAGATATTCTCAGCTTTGCACTCGATGGAGAAACGGCTTACATCGCCGATCATCTGCACGGTCTTCGCATGGTAGATATTTCCAATCCGCAGAATCCCATCGAAGTTCAGCGCTACAGCCGCTACGGTGTAGATTATGATGTTATGGTCAGCGGCAACATGGCTTATGTGCGTGAGAATCTAAAGCTGAAGATCATGGATATTGCCGATCTTCAGCACCCACTGGAACTTGGATTCTACGAGCTGAATTGGTCTTATCAAGATCTGAAAGTGGTGGGCAATGTAGGCTATATGGCTCAATCCAGTTATGATTGCATTCGCTCCATAGACTTATCCAATCCCAATTCGCCAAGTCTCTTGGGAACCTATACGGATGAAACCGATGTGCATTACCGGTTGGCAGTCTATGACCATTATGCCTATGTGGTAGGGAATGACGGTTTGACCATTGTAGATATTGCTGATCCGCGCAACATGCAACAGATTGGCTTTTTCAACCGGAATCTTGGAAATGTTCAGATTGCCGTGTATGATCATTTCGCATATCTGCAAGACCGGAACGAGCAACTAATCGCGCTGGATCTGAGCGATCCAACGGCGCCGGTGGTTGTGGGCACTAATGGACTTAACGAGTTCTGTACGGATATGAAGGGCGATAATGGCACGCTGTATGTGACAACCGGAAACAAACTCTATCTGTTCGATGCGACCAACTTCCAGCAATGGTCTCCGCTTGCTGAGGTTATTATGCCAGCACCCTGCTACTTGTAGAGCGTGGATGTCCATGACAATCTTGTTTATCTTTCCGGCAGTTCCATTGGGCTTCGTGTTTACGATCTTACGAACCATGCGGTGCCCCGGCTTGTCGGTTACCATCATACGCCCGGTGACGCAAATGGTGTTGCGGCCAAAGGGAATATTGCGATTATTGCCGACGGCGATAATCTTGGATTCTATGATTGCACACAGGCGCTCTCTGTCAGCCCGATGGAGCCTGCGACTCCGCGAGCGCTTGCCTTGCTCCAGAACTATCCCAATCCATTTAACTCATCCACTCAGATTCAATTCGAGTTGCCAACACTGAGCCATGTGTCTTTGATGGTGTACGATATCCTTGGCCGGAATGTAACCACGCTTGCCGATCGTGAGTTCTCAGCAGGCCAGTACAGTCTCCGCTGGGATGGCACAGACATGCATGGTCAAACAGTCGCATCCGGCAGGTACTTTGTGCAATTGCGAACCGGTGAGTTTGAGAAGAGTATGACCGTTACTTTGTTGAAGTAGAACTGAGCCAAACAGGAGATGTCCACCTGAAAGGCAGACTCAAAGTCTGCTTTTCTGCTCTATGCCTCAACCTCGCCTCGCTCTGCAATCCAGTGTTTCGCACACGCTGAGCAATATATTATTTCTACAGTATTTACAGATCACAACGAGCGGGAGATTCGTGCCCAAAGCTGCTTTTCTCGCTTGACAAAATCAAATTTTCATCGTATATTTACGAATAAAGGATTCACTACTCCTAATAATGATATTCTCTAAGCCCTGGACATACGCCATTCGCGCTCTTCTCTACCTTGCCGAGCACAGGAACGAAGGCCCGATTCTCAGTACAACTATCGCGCGTGAAGAGAACATCCCTGCGCCGTTTTTGGTTAAAATTCTGGGAACATTGAGCGCGACTAAAATCGTGGCGTCTACTCGTGGCCCCGGTGGCGGTTTCAGCTTGGAAAGGGATCTGCACAAAGTGAAGCTCATTGACATTGTCTCACCATTTGAAACGGTGGACTTGTTTCAGGAGTGCATTCTTGGATTGGGAGCATGCAGTGATAATGACGCCTGCCCGATTCATCGCCGGTGGAAGGAACCCAAGCACCATTTGATCAGGTTTCTTGAGGATACAACCCTTGCCGACATGGCCCGCGATGTGCCAACTTCACAGCGCAAGATCATGAAATCAAAGGCAAAAGTATAGATCAATGGCAGCGACGAATCTGCTCCCATATCCAGCAGCTACTGCCCTTCATCCGCTCATGGATCGCTTTGGCAGAAGGCATACCTATCTGCGAATATCCGTGACCGATCGCTGTAATTTGCGTTGCGTGTACTGCATGCCGCCGCAAGGAATCGAGTGGAAAGCGCGCGCGCAGATTCTTTCCTTTGAGGAGATCGTGCGTGTGGCAAGGCTCTTTGTGGAAATGGGAGTGGACAAAATCAGGCTGACCGGTGGTGAACCGACGATTCGGCATAATATCACCCGGCTTGTCGAACAACTGGCCGCTCTCCCCGGTTTGAAAACCATTGCGATGACCACTAACGGTGTGCTACTCATGGAAAAGGCGCGAGCGCTCAAGTCTGCTGGTCTGACCAGACTGAATGTGAGCCTTGATACACTTCGCAAAGAGCGCTTTGAGAAGATTACATTGCGCACGAAGTTCGACCATGTGATGGCGGGAATCGAAGCAGCGCTGGATGCAGGATTTCAGCCACTCAAGCTCAACGTGGTTGCGATGAAAGATTTCAATGATGATGAGTTGCTGGACTTTGTGGAGTTCGTAAGGAACAGACCGATCAACGTTCGCTTCATCGAGTTCATGCCCTTCAAGGGTAATGGTTGGAAACCTACCGGAATAGTTCCTTTTGCCGACATGAAGCGAACGATTGAAGAGCGCTACTCACTCCTACCTCTCGAAACAAGCGCCGCTGTTGCAAAGGACTTCTCTATCAAGGGTTTTGCAGGAACCGTGAGTTTCATCAGTCCGATGACTGCCGAATTCTGCGAGTTTTGCACGCGGCTTCGGCTCATCGCAGACGGTTCCATCAAGTCTTGTTTGCTGTTTCCGTCAGAGGTGAATTTGCGGGATGCCCTGCGCGACGGAACAGATGATTGCGAACTTGTCGAAATGATTCGGAATGCGGTTCAACTCAAGATGGAAGGTCATTCGGCTATGGCTGAGTTGACAACCATGGATAATCGCCACATGGTGGAAATGGGGGGATAAAGTGAGCAAGCCGACCGGCAAGATTGTTGCGCTCTCTGTCAGCTCTAAGCGCGGAATTCCCAAAACCAACAAACCCTCAGTGAACCTTATCGAGGAGTGGGGAGTTGAGGGAGATGTTCACGCCGGAGCATGGCACCGTCAGGTCAGCCTGCTGGCTCTCGAGAGTATCGAGAAAATG
>JAGVEU010000222.1 GCA_020057985.1 Calditrichota bacterium
AGTACGGGAGTGGTTCCCGGATGCGGGCCGTCGTCAAAGGTCAAAGCCACGGACTTACTGCCTTCGGGTAATCGCCACAGCCAACCCGGGAGAAATTTCTCTAACAGTGGAGAGTACACCGAATCCTACAGCGGCGATTTTGCAGTGCGACGCGGGCGCATGATTCTTCGGAAACGCACCATTGTTCTTCCCAAACCGCGCGGGAGCCGAGCCGTGCGATACCAGTCCCCTTTCCAGCGATAAGGCAGCAGCAAGCCACCAATTCCAAAATAAGGATAGGCAATTGCTTGCAGAAAGTAATAGGGCAGGAAATAGCGACGAAGATGCATAAGCCCGAAAGTTTTTGTTCCGAGTCGCATCATGTAGTGATCACAACCCAACTTGTAGAGCAACGTTGCTCCAATCGCCGGAATCGTATGCGGCCACAGAAACATCACAACCGGAGCGCTGAGCAAGAGTAAATAGTAGGTGTAAATTCCAAAGAGGAAAGCTAACATGCTCCCGCGATAAGCGAGGCCTTTCGAGGCCCACCGCAGACGCTGTTGAATCAGCTCTTTGAAGGTCAGAACAGGTAACGAGTGAACAAGACTCGCGGGTTCTGTGACGAAAACAACCTTCCATTTCGTATTTTGCGAAACCCGCTGAGCAAAGAGCACATCATCCCCCGAGACAACACCAGACAGTTTTCCGTATCCGGAAATCTCTTCAAACACCGATCGCCGATAAGCCAGGTTTGAGCCATTACAACTGGCTGGAACACCCTTGCCAATTGCACCAGCTCCGATGAAAGACTGCACGGCGAAGTCAAGCCATTGAATTTTCTGCCAGAGCGGAACATACTCAAGTGGCAAATCAAAGGCGGTGGGGCCAGCGACAATTCCGACTTCCGGAGTCATGTGCGAGATCATGGTTCGCAGCCAGTGACGATCATAGACGCAGTCGGCATCTGTGGTCACGATGATTTCGCCCTGCGATTTTCTGATTCCCATGGCCAGTGCGTTCTTTTTCGGCGAACGAGGATAGGGTTCAGTTACCGTAACCACTCTTAAACGCTCGGACGTTTGCGCAAGATCGGAGAGTATTCGGGGAGTGCGGTCAGAACTGCGATCGTCCACTACGACAATTTCCCATGCGCCGGGATATTGCTGACGAAAAAGAGACTCCAAAGTTCGCTCAAGAACTTCGGCTTCATTTCGCGCCGGAACGATAACACTTACCGACGGCCACTCCGCAAACGCCTGTCGCTTGTTCTTGCGAAGATTCCGCAGACCCTGAGCGAATCCGAGCAGCGCGAGCGAATACACAAAAGTGACGAGCGCAACAAGGCAGACATAGATCAGTGGCAGAGTCATGCGGGAGTCTTACTCCCTTTTATACGGTGCGGAATACGGAGCTTTGAAATGAATGGCAGACCGATCATGCTGGGTACAAAGACGTTGATGGTGAACAGGGTGAGAGATGCAGCCACAGCAGTTGACGATGGGACCCCACACCCTTTCAAGCAAAGAATCGCAGTCCATTCGCCGACCCCCAGACTTCCAATGGAGATCGGTAGGTTTGCTTTGAAAAAGAAGTTCAGCATTACTGCCAGCATTCCGGCAAAGATCGGCACATCAGAACCCATTCCGTGGAGCAGAAGAACAAATTGAAAGAGTGACGTCGCAAGGGAGGCAGCAGCCAAGAGCAGCAGGATACTGCCTTGGCCGGGGCCAATCGGCTCAAGCACGTTGATCGCTTGCTCGAGCTTGTCGCGCCACGGGAGTTTCCTCGCGATCTAGCGGAGCGGCGGGAGAATGCTTCGGGGGAAAACACCAAGGGATAGAAAAAACACGCCGCCAACCACACAGAGAATGTCTCCGGTTGTTGCCAGCAATGGAAAGGGCGGAATCCACCCAAGTGTGGGCAGAAAGACCAGTGCCAACAGACCAAAACCGTTTAGGGAGAATGTGCTGTAATTCCGTTCCACGATGGTCAACCCAAGCGCGCGAGACATTGAGCAGTTATGAAGCGCTAATCCACGACCGTACTCTCCGACTCTGCCGGGTGTAATCAGCCCGAGTGTATAGCCGACCCAATACCCCCGATGGATGTCACCACGGGAAACATCCGGACCCGCCTGCCTTGCAAGAAGATCCCATCGCAGGAATTGGAAGTACTGAGTGGGAATCCAAAGAATGCACACGGACAAGAGAAGGCCCCCGTCGAGTCCCTTCACAGCATTCAGGACGTCGCGCCATGGAACTTGCCAGAACAACAACACAAAAATTCCGGCGGTGAGCGTGATCCGAAATAGATACTTCGCAATCCGCCGCGATCTTGTAGGTTGAGTCTTGGGCAAATCCTCAGAGAGTACCGCTTCCGCCCCCGATTCACTTATTACGAAACCTTGATCGGCTGCTCCTGAATGTGTCATCCAGCCTTTTCCTGCGTTGCCAAAGTGTTTTTGTGGGAGCGTCCATGCCAGGAGAATGCTGGAACAAATGCCAATGCCGGTTTCACGACCACATATACGGGCAAGAGAAGCTCCGCCAACAGGATTTCGGGGAGTGTTAGCGCAAAGCTCAACCTTTTTCGAACTGTGCGAAGCGCCAAAACGTCAATCGTTGTTTTCAAAGCCATGAAACCGGCAAAGAAAACCAGAAGCTCAGGACGCGTGAGTGAGTACAGCAAAGTAGCTGCCAACAACACGTACGAGAAGATCGTCAGAATATAAGCAAACCGCCAGTAAATCGGATAGTGCTTCACTGTACTCTGGTGGCGTACTGCTGTGTTCAGTTCGCGATACAACGAGGTTGGCCGATGGTCTGCGACTACGGACTGTGGATTTCGACAGAAACGAATGCTCCATCCCTGTTTTGCAATCGCCTGAACGGTCAGATCATCATCACCGGACGCGGTGTCCGGGTGTGCGATACCACCGATTTGCTCATAAGCAATGCGCCGATAAGACAGATTCTGACCACAAACAGATGCCGGAGATCCCCAGCCTATGGCGGAGATTGAGGTATAATTGGTGAGCAGTCGCTCAAGAAAATACAGCTTATCTGTCAATGAAACTTTGTTTGTTGGAAGAGCGAATCCAGCCACTGCCCCCGTCTGCGCATCGTATTCGGAGATCATTGCCTTCACCCACCCAGTCGGTACGCTATTGTCCGCATCAGCGAAGAGCAGAATCTCGCCGGTCGTCTGTGCGATGCCAAAGCTCAATGCGTTTTTCTTTGGCCCAATCGCAGGCGGGCAATCAGGTGCAGAACAAACACGCAGCATATTTCCATGCTTCTCGGCAAGTTCAGAGGCGAGTCCATGGGTTTTGTCGGTCGAATGGTCGTCAACAAAGCAGATCTCAAGTATATTCCGTGGATAATCCACAGAAACAATTGAGTTAATGCAATCACACACAAAATCCTCCTCGTTGCGACCGACAACGATTATGGAAACTGTGGGTTGCCATGATGCCAAAATGGTTTTCTGCTTTGTCCAGAAATAGACTCCGATTGCCCAGAAGAGAGCAACGAGCATAGCAAATGCGTAGAATGCTATCAACCAAGGGAAATCGTGCATTTCCATAAGTAGAGAATATACCGAATGCGGGTAGCAATTGCAAGAAGTTTTTCAGCCAGGGCGATCTCGCGGAATATCTAAACTCCACAAATTCAACTCTCAAGACGCCATGAATGAGGACAGGATCCGAGTTGCAATTCTGGGCGTTTATTCGTAGATTTATTAGCTTATTCGGTACAATGCCGATGGCACGCTCCTTCGACTATCTCTATAATAATTTATATCTTAGCTCCCACTGTTCATTTCCCAGACTATGGATCAGAAGCAGGAAATCGAACGGCTTCACGCGCTAATCTCCTATCACGATCATCGTTACTATGTGCTTGCGGATCCGGAAATCTCGGATCGTGAATACGATAGTCTATTCAAGCGACTTGAGGACTTTGAGCGACAGAATCCAGACCTCATTACGCCGGACAGTCCGACGCAACGAATCGGAGATGCCCTCACAACGGGCTTCCAATCGGTTAGTCATCCCTTTCCTCTGGCCTCCCTTCAGAACTCCTACGACGAAGGAGACTTGCGAGAGTTCAATCAGAGGATTGTGCAAGCACTTGACGGCAGACAGCCCGAATATGTCTGCGAACTCAAATTCGATGGCGTCGCTGTTATTCTGAAATACGAGGGTGGGAAACTCGCTTCAGGAGCTACTCGAGGCGACGGCGAGCAGGGTGATGACATAACGGCAAACCTGCGAACGATACGCGCTCTTCCGTTGCGCATTTATCTATCAAGTGGGCAGGAGAATGTGGATCCACTCTTCTACGTTCGCGGTGAGGTCTACATGAATAAGGCTGACTTTCTGTCCTTCAACGAGGAACGAGTCTCAGTGGGAGAGAAGCCCTTTGCCAATCCCCGAAACTCAGTGGCGGGTTCTCTGAAGCTGATGGAACCGAGGAGTGTCGCTAAGCGCCCATTGGCCGTTGTTGCCTATGGATACCATGCTCCGGGAACGGAAAAACCATCCACTCAGGCTGAAGCGCTTGAATTGCTGGTGCAACTTGGTTTTCCGACCAGCCCGCATTGGACAGTTGTGAAGGACGACAAAGGAGTGGTTGACTACTGGCAGAAATGGCAGGAGATGAGGGATCAGCTGCCGTTTGAGATTGACGGTGTTGTGGTCAAGGTCAACAGCTTCTCGGATCAGAAGCAACTTGGCATGACGGCTCGCTCGCCGCGCTGGGCAATGGCATTCAAGTTCTCGGCCCGTCAAGCTACAACACGACTAAACGATATTGTTCTTCAGATCGGCAGGACGGGTGCGATTACTCCAGTGGCTGACTTAGAGTCCGTGTCGCTTGGCGGAGTGACCATCCGACGTGCGACTTTGCACAACTTTGAGGAAATCAAGCGACTTGATCTGCGCATCGGCGACACTGTTGTTCTTGAGCGGG
>JAGVEU010000432.1 GCA_020057985.1 Calditrichota bacterium
AGCCCGGCTGGATATCAGCCCAGGGAACAGGCATGGCATAGTGTTGATAGAACGAATCCGGTTGACAGTATGGCCAATAAATATCCGTGATGCGGATCTGAGTTTCAGAATTCTCGCAGAGATGAACGCATTCGTAATTCTGCGTCCACGACAAAGAGAAAGTCACGCTCGGTGTGGGTATACACTGGCAATATGCGTTGCTGGCCAAAAACAGCAGGTTCGCCAGCGCAAATAGTGCTTTTGCTTTCATGGTTTTGCTCCTTTTGGATATCCACATCCAATATCGTTCGTATCTTGCCTAAAAGATATCACAAACTTAAGTAAATTGCAAGCGTTCAATGTTGCTGTGAATAAAACTTGCTTTGTGGTAAGTGGATCAAAATCAAGTATTAGACATAGTTACAAAACCGTTTCCGAAATCAGAGAGGCATGTGGGAACTACTCCGGTTTGAAACAGGTTATTGAGATGTAGCCGCTTCAGCGCGCACACAGATTGATTGACACGCTAACAGTTTTCGGAGACGATTCATTTATGCCTAAGCCAACTGGTTCTATACGCAAAAGCTTCTTCATAGTATTCTCGCTTGTTGCACTCGGTGTTATTGCCGGAGTGCTGCTCACTGCCCGGATGGAGTGGACGGCTCCGACTACAGCGCAGATCACTGCTCCACCCGTGAACATGAACTACACCGCTCAAGCCACTCCGTTTGTCACGGAGTCCGGCGAAAGTCCGTTTGTTGCAGTAGCGGAACGGGTTGCCAATACAGTCGTAAACATCACCTCGAACCGCAAGATGGGTCAGACGACGAACATGGAAGACATGTTCCGAGACTCGCCGTTCTGGGAGTTTTTTCATCGCGGGATGCCGGATCAGCAGCAACCTGATCGCCGCCGCAAAGATTTCACGGTGCCTTCCACCGGTTCTGGGATTATCATCAGCAGCGACGGCTATATTCTGACCAACAATCACGTGGTCGAGAAATCAGAGAAGATAACCGTCAAGCTGCATGACGAGCATGAATACACGGCGGAACTCATTGGCGCAGATCCGGAGACGGACGTCGCCCTCATCAAGATCAAGCATGACGTGGATCCAAGTTCGGTGGCTCTCATTGGCAATTCGGAGAAAATCAAGATCGGTGACTGGGCAATTGCTGTGGGCAATCCGCTCGGTCTGGACTGGACTCTGACGGTGGGTGTGATTTCCGCGAAAGGCCGCAGCGGATTAGCCATTCAGGGCGGCGGACCGAGCTATCAGGATTTCATACAAACAGATGCTTCGATTAACTTCGGCAACTCCGGCGGGCCGCTGTGCAATATTCATGGCGAGGTTATCGGAGTGAATGCGGCCATCAATCCATCGGGGCAGGGAATCGGGTTTGCCATTCCCATCAATATGGCGATGAAGGTCGTGGATCAATTGCGGGATCGCGGTAAGGTTTCACGCGGCTATCTGGGAATGCAGCCCCGCGAACTCACTGCTGAATTCAAATCCGCAATGGGTCTTCCTGAAGATGCGAAAGGTGTTTTCGTGGAGAAAGTAGACAAGAATACACCGGCGGAAAAAGGCGGTCTCGAAGCAAGCGACGTGATTACCGAGTTCGGTGGCAGGACTGTCAATGACGTGGCTCAGTTCCGGATGGCGGTGGCGGACTTCCCTCCCGGCAGCGAAGTCACGGCCAAGATCACACGTAATGGCAAGAATAAGGAACTCACTTTCACATTGGGCGATCGCGGTCAGCTTGCGTCCTTCATGGGTAAAGGCAACGAGCCGGAGCCGGCCAGTGAGACCTGGCTGGGTCTAAGCGTTGAGAGCGTGACCGAGTCCATGGGGCGTGCGATGGATCTGGAGGATGCTTCCGGCGTGATTGTAACTGACGTAGACCCCGACGGTCCGGCAGCAGGAAAAATTCAGGAACGGGATGTGATTATCGAGATTGACCGGCAGCCCATCAAGAGCGTGAGTGATTTCCGCAAGGTTGCCGACTCCTACAAGGATCGCAAGAAGGCGATTCTCTTCCGCGTGATTCGCAACGGGCAGAAGACTTTTGAAGCGGTGGAGCCAGAAAAAGGATGAAGGATGAAGGATGAAAAAATCCGAAGTTCAAAATCCGAACTAAGAACAAACGGGCAATTCGTAAATTGGGTTGCCCGTTTTTTTTCTGGTACTGATCAAAGCAAACTGGTATCCAACCTCTTGCGATTCTCCCAAGACTTTAGGCAGAACCGATTTATACTCTTTCTTAAAAGTAATCCGCCATTGAGCAGGTCTGCTTGACTCATTGTGGGTTCTCTTGACCGCCGAGCAGGGTTAAGGTCCTCCGCAACCCTGCCGAAATCCGAAACCGCAACTCGAGCAATTTCAGCATCATGGGAACTTTATCGCTCGCAACCAGATCGGAATCTGAGTTTGAAAGCGCAAGATTCCGGCAGGGTTGCGGAGGACCTTAACCCTGCTCGGCGGCCAATGATTGCTCATTGGCGGATTACTTTCGGGAAACAGTATATATCCGAACTGAGCATATCGGACATCTGCATCCAATAACACCTTAATCATCTACCCCCTTGATATTTTATTCCCAAATTAATATATTGTTAAATCAATAGATTATCTGTCTGCTTTGGTGGCCTCTTTCATCTTCAATTTCAGTGCTCCACTACACTTCCAACGAACCTTGGCCTATATTGGGCGTTTCGAAAATGACCGGATGGAGGCGGTTGCGGAGGGGAGGTACTATCATGTGCTCGGCGATGAGGCGGGACATTTTCTGCTTGAGGTGGCGGAGACACAGCCACAGCAATTAGCAGTCAGGCTATGCAAAGGCCGAGGCTCGGTGCGGCGGGAAAAGCAGATTCGGCGGTTTGTCGAGCGCACCTTTGGAGACGATGACACTCTGCTTGCGTTCTATCGTTTCGCGCGCAAAGACAAATTGCTCAGCCAACTGGTGCGCCGGTTTCAGGGAGTGCGACTGGTCGGGATGTCATCGCTGTGGGAGTGCTTGAGTTGGTCCATCATCGGGCAGCAGGTCTCGGTACAATCGGCTTTCTCTACAAGGTCGCGGATCACTGCAAAAGCCGGAGCCGCGGTTGAATGGAACGGGGATCGTTACGAAGGATTTCCATCAGTGCAACAGATCTCCGCACTCACACTCAATGACCTTCGAGCATGTGGCTGCTCACGACAGAAAGCCGATTACCTCAAAGCGTTAGCTGAGGAAATTCTCTCCGGCGAGCTTGATGAAGCGGAGCTGATGCAGCTTCCCTTCGATCACGTGCGGAAGCGACTGCTTGCCTTACGCGGAATCGGGCCGTGGTCGGTGGAATATGCCATGCTGCGGTGTCTTGGTGATCCTGATGCCTGTCCTTACGAAGACATCGGATTGCGTAATGCCGTAGGGAAGGAGTGCGGATTGGGACGACAGGCGAGCATGGAAGAAGTGAAAGACATCACCGCCGCGTGGAAACCTTTTCGCGGCTTTGGAACATTTTATATCTGGCAGACTCTGCTCAAACCAAGAGGGAAGACGAAATGA
>JAGVEU010000397.1 GCA_020057985.1 Calditrichota bacterium
ACTTTTTCCACGAATGCCACAACACAAATCCTGCGAAAAGAGAATGCGAACCAGTTCAGGGGCGCGGCTTCGGAACCGTGCGGATCGCTCCTATTTTCGCGGAGCCGAGAAACAGGTTCTCGAAGCGAAAACAAAATCTGAAGCTTCGCCCTTGCTTGTCCGAGCCTACACGGTTCTCGACAAAATGTCCGCCAAGGGCCTTCTGCATCGCAATACGGCAGCGCGCCACAAGGCGAAGTTGGCCGCGCACCTCAACGCCCTACAGAGCTAACTGATTGATTTGAGTATAAGTTTCCCCGCCGAGCCGGTGTGACTCTGGTCGTTCATCCCTCAAGCCAGAGTCAAAACACCGGCTCTTTTTTGTGTCGGTAAGAATCAAGAATAAGAAACCACATGCCCGACGTCAAATACTCGCAACAACGCATTCACGGCAACTCCGAAGCCTATCGAAACTATGAGGTGCGGGTAGGCCGTGAAGTTGTCTTGCCCTTGCTCAAGAAGTGGGAGTGGTCTCCAACGGGCAAGAAGATTCTCGAGTTGGGATGCGCCGAGGCGGGGCTGCTGGACGCTTTCCATGACGAAGGTTGTGAGGTCGCGGGAGTTGAGCTGACAGAATCAAGGGCGGCTTATGCACGCAAACTCGCTCCCTACGATCTCAACGTGCACGTGGGCGATATAACCCTTCCCGACCTGCCGGAGCGTATTCCGGGGAATTGGGATCTGATTATTTTTCGCGACGTGATCGAGCATCTTTCCGACAAAGAACAGACCATGCGAAATATCAGAGGTCTGCTTTCGACCGACGGCAGGCTGTTCCTCGAAACCTGCCCGTGGTACATGCCCTTCGGCGGGCATCAACAAGCCATGAGTTCACGCTTTCGCTTTGTTCCGTGGCTGCATTTGCTTCCGCGCAACACCTACAAGAACTTCCTGCTCAATACGCTCAAGCAAAGTCCGGCGCTCGTGGAAGATATGGTTGAAGGTACCTATGACCGGGGAATCACCATGCGTCAACTCAATCTCCTTGTCCGCCAGACTGGGTTCTCGATTGATCGCGAGCAACTCTACTTCATCAATCCTGCTTACAGAGTCCGATTTGGATTTCCTGAAATCAGATGGCCGTTCAACAGCCGATTCCCCCTTCTGCCTGAGTTTGCCGCGACATCGGTGGCAATGTTGCTAAAGTTGAAAATCTGAGTGCAATTCAGGCGTTTCCAACTACTGCTTCCTCGGTTGCTCGTAGTTGGGGGCTTCCTGTGTGATGCTGACGTCATGAGGATGGCTTTCGGATACTCCCGCTGATGTGATCTTCATCAAGCGGGATTTCTCTTGCAGGTCTGCGATGTTTGCTGCGCCGCAGTAACCCATCGCTGCGCGCAGACCGCCCATGAGTTGAAAAACTGTATCAGCAAGCCGACCTTTGTACGGCACTCGACCTTCGATTCCTTCCGGCACAAACTTCCCACTGGCATCGGAACTGGACTGGAAATAGCGATCCGCGCTACCCAGCTTCATGGCTCCGATGGAACCCATTCCACGAAAGACCTTGTAGCTTCGACCCTCAAACAGAATCGTCTCGCCCGGACTTTCCTCCGTTCCGGCAAATAGACTACCCACCATTACAGAGGATGCGCCTACCGCAATGGCTTTGGCGATGTCTCCGGAATAGCGAATCCCGCCATCAGCGATGATGGGAATGCCGCTGCCTTCAAGCCCCGCACACACATTGAGTATCGCAGTAACTTGCGGGACGCCGACTCCGGCAACTACGCGAGTTGTGCAGATTGAGCCCGGTCCCACTCCAACTTTTACAGCATCTACTCCCGCATCCGCCAATTCACGCGCTCCCTCGGCAGTCACCACGTTTCCAGCAACCAAATCCACGTGCGGGAGTTCCTTGCGGAGCGTCTTCACTGTGTTAATGACGTTCTGAGAATGTCCATGCGCAGAATCCACTACAAGCGCATCCACTCCGGCCTCCAGCAGGACTCGCGCGCGATCCAATGTATCGGAACGGATCCCCAGCGCGGCTCCGACTCGCAGACGTCCCTCGCTGTCTTTGCACGCATTTGGATATTGAGAGGCCTTCTGCATATCCTTCACAGTGATTAGTCCTGCCAAGCGGCCCGCTTTATCCACAAGCAACAGTTTCTCAATTCGATGCTTCTGAAGAATCTTCTGCGCCGTGAGCAAATCCGTGCCGACCGGAGCGGTCACCAGGCGATCACGCGGAGTCATAATCGAAGCAAGCGGCTGCAAAAGATCCTGCTCAAAGCGCAAATCTCGATTCGTAACAATTCCCACCAGTTGTTCACCCGCGACAATAGGAATGCCGCTGATGCCCTTGTCATTCATCAGAGCAAGCGCATCGGACAGGCGTGCGTCAGGCGGCAACGTGTGTGGTTTGAGAATTGTCGCGGACTCACTTCGTTTGACACGGTGAACTTCGGCAGCTTGTGCCGCCGCGCTGAGATTCTTGTGGATGATACCAATCCCTCCCTCACGCGCCAGAGCTATCGCAAGCGAGGACTCCGTCACCGTGTCCATTGCAGAAGAGACCAATGGGATATTCAGAGTGATACCGCGGCTGAATTTGGTCTTGAGATCCGCCTGTGAAGGTAGAATATCCGATTTTCCCGGGACTAGCAGCACATCATCAAATGTGATTCCGATGGTTGAGATTATTTCTTGGCTCATGATGTCACCTTGGATCAGATCTTGGAGGTTTTCGCATAATTAGTGAGAGCATGTCCGCTCACATGAACACAGCAAAGACGCGATCGAAGTAACTCAGATAGGCGAAGGTCTCTCGACTGTTGAGCACGACGAATGCGGCGGCAACGAATATCAGGCCGACCGAAAATACCATCGCGTAGAT
>JAGVEU010000325.1 GCA_020057985.1 Calditrichota bacterium
TGAACGCAGGACTGCAAGAAACGCGAATCGCCTCTGGCGAGCGGTTTGCGCAACTTGTCGTCATGCCGGTTGTGAGATGCGATTGGGTCGAAGTCGAAGAACTGCCTCCCAGTGTACGTGGTGAAAACGGTTTCGGCAGCACAGGAAAGCACTGAAATCGGGAAACCGCGTTACTTGCATACTTTTCTCAGATTCACTATATTGGGAAAGATCGAAAAACGTAGACGACGGTAACAACGTGGATACTGGAAAGAAGGGACCTACACTCCGGAAACTCTACTATTCGATAGGTGAGGTTTCTGAACTCACAGGGGTTCCGGCTCATGTCCTGCGATACTGGGAAGGTGAGTTTCAGCAACTTCATCCCAAGAAAGGCAGAACGGGGAACCGACTTTTTCAGGAAAGGGACATTCGTATCATCGAGCAGATTAAGAAACTGCTCTACGAACAGCGCTTCACGATCGCGGGCGCAATAACGCAATTGGAGAACAAATCTGAATCCAATGATGAACCAACATCGGATTTTCTGAGTGAAGTGCGTCAAGAGTTGCAGGAAATTCTGGACATTTTAGATAATCATTCGGGGCGTGGCGCAGCCCGGTAGCGCACCTGACTGGGGGTCAGGGGGTCGCTGGTTCAAATCCAGTCGCCCCGACAAAAAACCTCTGCAATCTGCAGAGGTTTTTCTGTTCAATCAAGTTGTTTATTGTCAACTGCCATGACAGTCACTGCATTTGCGACTGATTAGAGTTCCTAATGGGGTAACAGTAGCGTCAAGATTCTGTCCATGACACCGTCTGCAGCCATCCAATAGGGAAGCTGCATTTCCACTTCGACTAATGTAATTTCCATGAAAGCCTGATGACCAGCCGGGTACTGCCGAATGCGGATAGGCGTGGCAATCAAAGCATCTAATGCCACTCGATTCGCCATTACCTCCATAGACTCCGTGGCAACTCTCGCATCCGGAATATCCAAGTGGATCTGTCTTCACAGCCGTGGCATGAAATCTCGCGTTTACTTGGTCATTCCAACCGTCCGGGTGTGCGGCATATTCTGAAGGCGATTTGTCCTCGCTGCATGACAGCGTGAAGGCAGCAAGTGCCGCGAGAATCAGTATCAGTGAAGCGTTATTCTTGTATTTGAGGAAGTACATGGGTCGTCTCACTTGGTATGACAGTTTACACAGACCGGATCTTGTCCGGGTGTGTCATGACAGGACATGCAGCTTTCGAGGTCAAATTTTGCTTGCGTGCTGTGCTTGCCGCCGTCATTTCTGTTAGCCCAGTCGCTGCCGAAATGCTCTGCCGGCAGAACATTCATAGTGCGATGGCATTCATTACAGAAGTCTCGCTGTTCATGGCACACAGCACACGAAAGATCAGAGAGATGCGCTTCCTGCCCGTGACGGGAAATGTAATTTCTTGGATGAGGAGTAAACACAACATCACCATTGTGACAGTATTGACATGATTCCTGTTTATGACAAGCGCTGCATTCATTCTGCGAGGCTGAGGCAACAGCGCCGTGCCGATGAATCCAGTCGAGCTTGTGGCTGACCGGCTCAAGATCGTCAGTTTTCAGATGGCATTTCTGACAGTCTGAAGACACGAGTTTCTGAGTGTGACAGGCTATACACTCCACCATAGTGGGGAAGTGTCCGATGCGCTCAGAGGGTAGCGGCGCATCTAAATCAGCATGACACACTTTACACTCAATCTTCGCGTTGTCTATATGCGTGGCATGGTTGAACTTCTCTGAGTAGGCTGTGATTCGTGAACTGAGTTTCGGAGCTTCAGTTGTGTGGCACATACCGCAGCTTTTCTCTTCCTTTACGTCATGACACGTTGTGCAGACGCTATGGCCTGGCAGCAGATCGTCCTTTCCGGTAATGCTCTTTGTAGCCGCATGACAGGTTATGCACTCCGCACCGTATTCGTCCACGTGAGCGCCATGTCGAAATACAAGATCTCGCATTGCTGCGGAAGTCTTTGGTGTATCTGACCTACGCGCTTGAGCTGTGTACACGAGAGCCAGCAGCACACACAGAACGAGCGGCAGAATCAGCTTGACAGATTGGGATTGTTTGAGTCTCATGTGTGTCTCCTATCGCAGAGTGGAAAAGCGTGCCGTGATCGAAAACAAACCGCGGTAATCCGATTTCCGCTCGATATCCTGAATCTGCTCGCCCCGCGCAGTGAAACTTAGAGTCTTGCATATCGCGGCATCGCAGCCAAGATAGGCAACCTGTGAATCCGTCTTTTCCTTTAGATCCGAGTTTGATCCGCGAGCGAAATCGTATCCTCCGAAGACCTCTGCTTTATCGGTTACCTGATAATGTGCTTTGATATATAAGCCATCCAGTTCCCCCTTTGCGACAGTCAGCCACTTGCTGTAGCCGGCTTCTACCATTGGGATTCCAAACGCGAGATGGAGCTTGCGTTCAGAATCGCCCTCGCTGAACAATGCAGTAGCTCCACCTTTGCAATAGACGGATTCATAGAAGTTCCATCGTACAGCTCCGCGCACAAAGTCAGTTGCGGCTTCACTCAAAAACAGCGTGAAGAACGAATCTTCGTAAATACGCGGTGTTTGCCTACGCAATTCTCCCGTCACCTGAATTTGCTCGCTTGCTTGCCAAGCTGCCATTAGTTGAGCTTGCTCAAGTGTGCTTTGACTCAGGTTCAGATCAAGGCGACCGCGCAAGGTAAGGTCATGCCACACGGGTGATAAATAATCCGCTCCCGCTGCATGATAGAGTAAATCTCCGCGCTTCGCCAGATAGTAGCAGGAAGCTCCAAGTCTGCCCCATCTCAACTGGGTCTTGGCATGAAGTCCGCCTGCATAACCCTGTTCCTCATTCGGTACATTGAGATACAGTGAGTTCGCCAATTTCGCACCACCATAGGCTGTTATCGAAGTCTTTGTCGTCATTTTGTACTTAGCCCACAGCCCCGCAAGATTCCCACGCCCGACTCCTTCTGTTAACCACTGCTGACCTCCTCGCAGCTCCCAATTGGATTGTCTTGGAGCATACACGAAAACTCCGCGCAGCACGCGCAGTTGCTCCGCGCTTGAACTTCCGTTGCGGATGTCTGCATAGCCTCGCAAGGATGTTTGAAAGCTCAGATCCTTGCAGCCAAGATCTGTCAATGTGAATGACTGCATCGGAATGATATACACGTGATCCACAGAGTCATCTCTTAGATATGTCCAAACTGAGACACTCCCTGTAACACCCGTCTTGGCGAAAGAGAGGCTGAAGCTGATCATCAGGAAGAGGAGACAACAAGTGACAAAAGAAATCGGCAGATCGCGACCGTGAGGAGGTTTAGATCGTAGGAAAGGAGGCATAATCAATTCTCCGTGAAGGGTATAATTAAATATCGGCAAGCATAGACTCAAAGTCAAGCAAAAAGTGGAGATGCTGGTCAAGTGATCTCTTGGTGAATTACCGGTGGTACACAGATAAGCTCAGTATTGCTACGCTTTCTGCCATATACTGTCATATTAATATGCGCATAGAGGTCAGAGAGGCGTACTATCTTTAGTCAATAAGTGGAGTAATCATCCGACATCCGGGAACTATGTGGTTACGTTTAATGTTCTATTTATAGGTCTAATTTGTCCTATATTAGCAATCTATAACTCCTAGGCACTCTGCGCACACTTTGCTTGCATTAAGTTCATACATTATATCCCATATTATTTTCATGAGGTTTCTATGAAAAAGGTGTTTCTTTTTGCACTCGCAATTTTTGCTCTTGCCATTCCGGCAATGGCAACTCAGTGGGCGGTTAGCGTTATTGATTTTGCATTCATTTCTGCCGACATTACGATCCTCCAAGGCGACACGGTTGTCTGGACAAACAGTGCAGGGTTTCATAACGTACATCACACGGGCAATCCGACATTATTCGGAAACGCGGTGGCTGAGAATCCGTGGACCTATACGTTCGTTTTCAATCTGCCGCCTGGAGTTTACGACTATTTGTGCGAGGTGCATCCTGAAGACATGCTGGGTTCGGTCACGGTCAATCGCAGAACTCTGTGGAACGTTCGAGTGGCGAATTTCACGTTCACCCCACAGAATATAACAGTCACTCAAGGTGACACTGTGAGGTGGACAAATACGTCAGGCACCCATAGCGTTCATCATACCGGGATGCCAGTGTTATTCGACACAAATCCCGCAAGCGGCGCTTGGACTTACACAGTCCCTTTCACGTTTGCAGCCGCAACCTACAACTATATTTGCGAAGTCCACGGAGCTGGAATGTCTGGGTCTGTAACTGTTCAACTTCCGCCTTCGCTGACAATATCATCTCCAAATGGAGGCGAAACGTGGGATATCGGAAGCGCGCATAATGTCACATGGACGTCCTCAAGTGTATTCGGTGAGGTGAAGATTGAAATAAACCGTACGTTTCCGAGCATCACTTGGGAAACTATTCTTGCCAATACTACCAATGACGGTTCAGAGAGCTGGGTAGTGACAAGTCCACCCAGTTCAACGTGCCGCATCAGAGTCGTCAGCATTAACCAACCTTCAGTCGGCGATTCCTCTAACAGTGACTTCAGCATTCCGCTGGGCATACCTCAAGGACTGGTTGCAAAGTCTTTCGGAAACGACATCGTGCTAAACTGGCAGAGCGTCGCAGGAGCGGATGGCTACAATGTCTATCGCTCCACAATCGTGACCGATGCAGTATACTCGGAATTCGTCGGCACAACGGCAAGCACTACACTGACCGATGTAGGAGTAGCCGTAGCCAATCCAAAGTATTTCTATCAGGTGCGCGCCTTCACGAACTGAGTTTTCAGGCAAACATCACACTAAAGCCCAACGACTTCAAACGCGCTGGGCTTTTGGCATATTTGCGCGAGAACTCTGTACTTGAAATCGCACCCAACCGATTGTCATTCTGACGGTCCTCCGTCAGAATCTCAGCCCACCTGCTCAGCCCTCTCGCGTTCCGAAATAACAGCGTACCGGCTTTTCCGCTTCTATTAGAGATCGTCTCCGACTATCTTCCTTTATTATTGCGACATAACGCGGCATTATGTTTATATGTATAGCTATCCAATTTATACTTGATTTTGAGAGAGCATTTGGCTATATTAAAAATCTGTAGCGAAAAGCTTCTGAAAGCTTCGAACCCATCTGTGCCTGAGGCTCTTGCCGTGCTGAATTACAAGTTGTCCCGCGAGGAGATGGTAGTGACCCAACTCCAGAAGCGTGGCATCAGAGACGATAGAGTGCTTGAGGCCATGCGGAAAGTCAAGCGGCACCATTTTGTCGAACCGGCTTTTCTCGATCGTGCCTATGATGACTCTCCGCTGCCGATCGAAGAGGGTCAGACCATCAGCCAGCCGTATGTTGTTGCTCGGATGACGAGCCTGCTCGATGTTCAGCCGACGGATCGCGTTCTTGAGATTGGAACAGGCTCAGGATATCAGGCGGCTCTCTTAGCCGAATTAGCAAGCAAAGTCTTCACTGTTGAGCGGTATCTTACGCTCTCGAGAAAGGCACGCGCCAGACTCGAGGAACATGGCTATACCAATGTGGTGTTGAGACATGGTGATGGCTCGATCGGCTGGGCGGAGTTCGCGCCCTATGACAAGATCATTGTCACCGCCGCTGCACCGAAGTTTCCGAAGGCCTTGTTTCAGCAGCTTAAGAACGGTGGGACCCTGCTCTTTCCGATGGGTGAAAAGAAGACTCAGTCTCTTGTGTTTGTCACAAGGGATGGAGATGAGGCCATCACCAGAGATGTCGGACAAGTCGCCTTTGTACCTCTGATCGGCAGAGAAGGGTGGGGGAGTGAATCATGAATTTACAAGTTACAAATTACAATTTGTCGGGGCGTAGCGCAGTCCGGTAGCGCACTTGGTTCGGGACCAAGGGGTCGGAGGTTCAAATCCTCTCGCCCCGACCAAAAACAGCCGCTCCAGTTTTGGTGCGGCTGTCTTTCTCTGTGAGGAGGAAATCCAAAATCGAAAATCGAAAATCCAAAATTAAGGAGGGTTCATTGCGAGTGGAGCCAACGGAATTTGAGAATCGGACTGCGGATTTCGCACTTCGCGTCATAAAGCTGTACGGTGCATTGCCTAAGACGACTGTGTCGCAGGTGCTGGGCAAGCAGATTCTGAGGTCTGGCACTTCTGTCGGAGCGCACATCGCTGAGGCAAATCATTCAAGGTCGGCTGCCGAATTCATAAGCAAGATGAACGGTGCGAGGCAGGAGTTACAAGAAACAATGTACTGGCTTCGCCTTATTGAGAAATCTGGGCTAATGACGGCGAAACGACTTGCTCCTTTGCTGCAAGAATCAAATGAAATTCGTGCCATTCTCTTAACCATGGTCGCTAACGCAAAGAAACGTATGGAGAAGTAAATGCATCTTTTTGGATTTTGGATTTTCGATTTTGGATTTAATCTTATGTCTTCCTTTTGGATTTTGGATTTTCGATTTTGGATTTAATCCTAGACATATTTCTCCATCTCGACACGCATCTTGGAGCCGTGATCTCCGAGTACGGCACCCTCACGTACCTGATTCTCTTCCTGATCATCTTCTGCGAGACAGGGCTTGTGATTACTCCTTTCCTCCCCGGCGATTCGCTGCTCTTCGCCGCGGGAGCGTTTGCGGCGCTTGGATCGCTGGAACTTGCGGTTCTGCTGCCTGTGCTGTATGCTGCGCCGATCCTCGGAGATTCAACGAACTATTGGATCGGTCGGTTCATCGGGCCGAAAGTGTTCTCGCAAAACGAAATCCAAAATCCAAAATCCAAAATCCAAAA